>JALXCH010000635.1 GCA_026991005.1 Calditrichia bacterium
TAATAAAGGCGCTGCCCTGGCATCTTTGGGCGATCTGCTCGCCAATCTTTCAGAATATGAAGCTGCCCGTAGCGCCTATAAGAAGGCCATTGCCAGTTTTGAAGAAGCCCTGCGCCGGGCGCCGGATAACATTAGCGCCCATCACGAT
Organism: Calditrichia bacterium; assembly: GCA_026991005.1. The sequence goes on from JALXCH010000635.1 coordinate 149, forward strand.
AAAGGCAATGCTCTGGCAAAATTGGGGTATTTGTTCGCCGACCTCTCGGAGCATGCGGCTGCTCGCAGCGCTTATAAGCAAGCTATTGCCAGTTATGAAGAAGCCCTGCGCCGGGCGCCGGATCTGGTTCAAACCCACAACAACAAAGGCAAAGCCTTGGAAGCTCTGGGCAATCTGCTTGCCGGTCTTTCAGAGCATGAATCTGCCCGGCAAGTCTATAAGCAAGCCATTGCCAGTTATGAAGCAGCTCTAAGACTGGCGCCGGATGATATCATAGCCCTTTATAATGTTGCCTTGACTGAGATACAACTTGCTATATTGCACAAAGAAGTAGGAGAAATTCCTACCGCCTATACTCTTTTACAACAGGCTCACCTTCGGCTACAGCAAACCCTGCGGCTGGCTCCTAAGGATATTATAAAACTATTAGAAATAATGGAACAACTGCTGGCGGAATGGTGCGGTGATGAAAGTGGAGATAGGTAACGGGAGATCTGTCCCATCCCAATGGTTCCCTTTCCGAAAATATTCCTTCACCTCTCGGCTCTGCCGAACTGTCATCCCAAAATCCCTTTTCATAACAAACATCTATTGGTTATGGGTAATTTTATAATCTCTCAAATCAACCATTTTAACCTGCGGAAATTGCTGTGGCACTCCTTTTTTAAATCCGGCACGGGATAGGAATATCCATTCTATTGGCCCTTTCACATATGGCTGAATCCAACGCTGTTTCTCCAGCAAATCCCGCACCGCTTCGGCGCCCACCGGGGAACGCGTCCATTTTATCTCCCCCACCACCGTGCGTCCATCCGTGGTGTAACCCATAATGTCAATCTCGGTGTTCCGGTTCCAGAACCGCCCCAGACGCTCAAATTGAAATCCAAAACGGAAAAAATCCGTTTGCAATAATTGATGAATTATCGGCTGGCAATTCTGAGCCACATAGGCATCAAACCGGGCTCGCACCACTTCGGTGAAGATTTTATCTGTTTGTCCCGTTTCCAAGGCATGGCGGTAAGGAAACACAAACCGAAACCAGAAATTCATGAAATAATCATTTAAAAAGAAAAGCCCTTTTTTGGATTTATGGGGATTCCCCTCGGTTACCGGCACTTCCCGACGGATTAATCTCAATTCGGCCAACGTGGCAAGGTACTTGGTTAAATTGGAGCGGTCGTAACCCGTCCTGGAGGAAATTTCTCCGAATTTACGACTGCCGGTGGCAATGGCTTTTAAAATGGGAAAGTAGCTGCGTGGAGTGCGGAATTCGCCGCGAAGCAAAAACTCCACTTCTTCAAAAAGCGTTTCGCCATAAGTTAAAATTTCCTTCTTGATGGCCGTTAACGGATTGGCATGCTGCGACAGGATCGCGGAATAAAACGGAACACCACCGGTAATGGCGTACCATTCAATGGCACGGATGAGGGAATCATCGGAGAAAAAAAGCCGGTTTTCCAGCACATTAAACGGTTCGACAAACCATTGCCCGGTGCGTCGGCCATAGAGCGGCGATTTTCCGTTCAAGGTCTCCCGCTCCATCATGGAAAGCGCCGAGCCGTTTAAGAGGAGAAACACATTGGGATTTTCCATGAAATGCTCATCCCAGTATTTTTGCAGTATCGTGCTCAATCCCGGTGATGATTCCACCAAATAGGGGTATTCATCAATAATAATAGCCGTGCGTCGTGTAATCTTCTGATTTAAATAAAGAAAAAATTCCTCCCATCGCTCCAGGGGACGGGTCTGTAACAGGGGATCCTGAAAGAAAGAAGCCAATTCCCTGGAAAAACCGGCTAATTGGTCTTTTACAGAAGATATTGGGCTCATCAGATACAGTCCATTGACTCGATTGCAGAATTCCTTTAACAGAAAAGTTTTACCGACCCGGCGGCGCCCGCGGAAAATAAGTAATTCCGCTTTGTTGGAATGATATTTTGTCAACAAAAACTCCAATTCCCGCTGGCGATTAAAAAATGTCTTTTCCATAAATGTGGTGAACTGTTTATTATACTTTAATTACCACTTATTTGAAATATAAAATAATCGGTGGCAAAACAAATAGCAAGATGTCTGGAAAATTCGGGATCTCTGGTAAATTGAAAAGCAGGCAATTTTTATGGGAAGATAATCCGGAACATCAGGTAGGTTTTTCTCACCCTTCCGGACTCTGGAATAATTCACCCATTTCGGGAGATCATCTGCAGTACCAGAGTTTAATTACGGGAGAAAAGGGAGCTTCCGGAATCCCGCTCTATTCAAAGGTAGAATTCAGGTTCTCGGTATTGCTTATGCTTACCCCTGCCCCCGCATCTCTTCCACAATGCGGGCGGTATCCATAGCGATGACCAACTCTTCGTTGGTGGGAATCACCATAATCTTCACCGGCGAATCATCGGCGGAAATGATGGTTTCTTTTCCCTTTTCCACATGTTCATTCTTCTCATTATCCAGATGGATTCCCAGAAACTCCAGTCCCTCGCACACCCGGCGGCGCACAAAGGCGCTGTTCTCGCCGATACCCGCAGTAAATGCCACAATATCCACCCCACCCATCGCTGCGGCGTAGGCACCAATGTATTTTTTGATACGGTAGGTGTAAATATCCATCGCCAGGCGGGCACGGTCGTGGGTCTCGTAATTTTCTTCAATTTCGCGCATGTCGCTGCTGATGCCGCTAACGCCCAGCACACCGCTGTGTTTGTTTAACATGGTATTAATTTCGCTGGGGGTCAGTTCTTCTTTCCCCATCACATGCAATACAATGGCGGGATCGATATCCCCGCAGCGGGTACCCATCAACAAACCTTCCAGGGGGGTAAATCCCATGCTGGTATCCACGGATTTCCCGTGCTTTACCGCGGCAATGCTGGAGCCGTTCCCCAGGTGGCAGGTAATGATGCGCAACTCCTCTTTGGTTTTTCCCAGAAGCTGCGCCGCATGGTAAGAAACATAGCGGTGCGAAGTCCCGTGAAATCCGTAGCGGCGGATACCATGCCGTTTGTACAGAGCGTAGGGAATCCCGTACACATAGGCATAATCCGGCATAGTTTGATGAAATGCCGTATCGAATACCCCCACCTGAGGTACATTGGGTAACAGCGCCTGGGCTGCTTTAATACCCTTTATATTGGCCGGATTATGGAGTGGCGCATAATCGATACATTTGGTAAGTTCGGCAATGACTTCCGGGGTAATGAGCACAGAGCCGCTAAATGCCTCGCCACCGTGTACCACCCGATGCCCCACCGCATCGATTTCGTTTTTATCCTTCAGCACCCCGTGATTCTTACTTAACAGGATGGTTAGCACATACTCGATAGCCACTTTGTGATCCAGAATCTCGCCCGTGAGTTTGATTTCCGGTTTATCGTATGCTTTATGGGTAAGCACAGCACCGGTGAGGCCAATCCGTTCCACCACCCCGCGGGCAATCACTTCGCGCGTTTCGGGAATAATAAGCTGATATTTAACCGAAGAACTACCGGCATTAAGGACCAATACTTTCATGAGACAGCGTCCCTCCGGAAACACATGGTTCAATCATTTCTTCAACGCCTTTTTCGCACCGGGGAAAAGAGCGTCTTTGTTTAATCCCGACTCGCTTCGGGATATTCGAAAATTCCTTTACCTGTTTTGCGCCCCAGATGTCCGGCACGCACCAGTTTTTTCAACAGGGGGCAGGGACGATACTTCAACTCGCCCAACTCCCGGAAGAGGGCTTCCATAATGCGCAGCAACTCATCCAGCCCCATCATATCTGCCAGTGCCAGAGGTCCCATGTTAAAATTAAATCCCAGCTTCATTGCCGTATCGATGTCTTCCGCACTGGCAATGCCTTCCATCAGAATAAATAACGCTTCGTTGATAAAGGGAACAATCACGCGGGTGGTAATGTATCCGGGATACTCAAACACCTCCACAGCCGTCTTATCCAGAATCTCAGCGAATCGTTTGGTGAGTTTGAAGGTCTCGTCCGAAGTTTTCAGTCCCCGGATGATTTCCACCAGTGGAATTTTGGGTACGGGATTCAGAAAATGCATTCCAATAATTCGATCTTCCCGATTGGTGATGGAAGCAATCTCGGTAATACTGAGGGTAGAGGTATTGGTAATGAAAATTGTTGCGGGGTCACAAATTTCATCGCATTTCTTGAAGATGTTTTGTTTCAGTTCCAGGTCTTCGGGAACCGATTCAATCACCAGGTCGCCCAGGCGGGCGTCATCCAGATTCCAGGAGAGCACAATGCGGTTCAGGATGTTTTTCTTTTCGCTGGCGGTCATGGTCCAACGGGCAATTTCGCGATCAATGTTCCGTTCGATGCCTTCCAGCGCCCGTTTGGCACTCTCTTCGTCCTTCTCAATAATCACTACATCCAGTCCTTTGGATGCCACCAACTGGCTAATCCCCTGCCCCATGGTACCAGCTCCAATCACCACCACCTTTTTAAATTGCTGGTCTTCCTCCATGGGCAGCGCCCCCTCTTGCGAGAGGATACCGATATCCAGAACTTTTTTCTCTTCGCTCATACGCTTCCCTCAATGTTTTGTACTTAGACCTTTTGCTCTCCTGTCCTGCCCACGGTTACAAACATGCCAGAAGCTCTTTTTCCGAGAAAAAGAAAGCCACTTCCTTGGCAGCATTTTCTACACTATCGGAAGCATGGATGCAGTTAAATTGAATGCTTTTTCCGTAATCTTTGCGAATGGTACCTTCCGCCGCTTTCTGAGGATCGGTGGCACCGATGAACTGGCGAAAATCTTCCACACAATTTTCTTTTTCCAGCACCATCACCACAACTTTACCACTGGTCATGTATTCCACCAGTTCCCCGTAAAAGGGCCGTTCTTTGTGCACCAGATAGAATTGTTCGGCATCTCTTTTCATAAGCTTAACCATTTTCAGGCCTAATATTTCGTAACCCGCTTTTTCGATGCGGGCAATGATATCGCCAATATGTTTTTCTGCCACACATTCCGGCTTGATAATCGTGAGTGTTCTCTGTTTCAAGATTAGCCCTCCGTTGTTACTTCAAACTGTTTCAAATAATCCCTGGCCAGCTGGCGACCCAGTTCCAGAGCCTTCAGGTTGAGAGGTTCGGTTCCTTTCGGCACCCGGTTCAACACCGCCTTTTTCAGGGATTCGTATTTTACTACTTTACTGATTTCCACCAGTGCTCCCAGCGCTACCACGTTGGTGGTCATCACCCGGCCTACTTTTTCGCGTGCGGTTTGAATGAGCGGCAGCGCCACCACATTCACCGGCGGGAGATGTTCCACCGCATCGGAATCCACCAACAGCAATCCATCCTCTTTCAGGTCGCGGGCGTATTTATCGCACGATTCCTGATTGAGCGCCAGAAGGTAATCCACCCGGGTAGTTTTGGGGTAAAGAATTTCGCCATCACTGATAATCACTTCGCTTTTGCTGGCACCGCCGCGGGCTTCCGGCCCGTAGCTCTGGGTTTGCACCGCATTTTTCCCTTCGAAAATAGCGGCGGCTTCGGCCAGAATCACACCCGCCAGAATTAACCCCTGTCCACCCGAGCCGCTTAAACGAATCTCAATCTTTTTCTTTGGCTGTTTCTTTTTGTTTTTCTCCTTGGGATTCATGTTTATCCTCTTTCTTGCTCAGTTGTTTTAATTTCTCTTGCACCTGCATGGTTTCGATCACTTTTTCGTACTCTTCCACAAATTCCGGCTTTTTCTCGTTGTGGAACACGCCAATGAAGAATTTGTCCTTCAGCTCCTCGGGAGAATATTTGTTTTTCGCGGTAATGGGAACCGCGTGTTCTTTATAATAACGCAACATTTGAGGTGCATCGCCGCGTTTGTTCCATTTACCTTCGTAGGTAGGACACTGGGAATAAATTTCCACCACCGAAAATCCCTTGTTCTGGATGGCCTGCATGATGATGCGATCCATGGCCGGAACGTGGTAAGCCGTGGTACTGGCCACAAAGGAAGCACCTGCGGCAATCGCCAGCTTGGGAATATCGAACGGATGTTCGGGATTGCCCACTTTGGCGGTGGATCCGCGACCGCCGTGGGGGGTGGTGGGCGAAATTTGTCCACCGGTCATTCCGTAAATGGCGTTGTTCATCAAAATAACGGTCATATCAATATTCCGACGGGCCGCATGGATGAAGTGATTTCCACCAATGGCCGTAGCGTCCCCGTCGCCGGTAATCACAATCACGTGCAGCTTGGGATTTCCCAGCTTCAGGCCGGTGGCAAAAGCAATGGGACGCCCGTGCAGGGTGTGCAGGGTATTAAAATCCACGTAAGCGGTCATGCGGCTGGAACAACCAATTCCGCTTACCATGGCAACTTCATCCTTGTTCAATCCCAGTTTGTCGATGGCACGAATTAAGGAACCCATTACGACTCCGTGCCCACAACCGGGACACCATACATGGGGAAAACGCTTCTTGGCTCGCAAATATGTTAGAACAATTGGCTGTTTCATTTATCTTGCCTCGCGAATTTTGCTAATGATCTGGTTAGGGGTAATCATCTCCCCGTCATATCGATTAATTCCGTAAATACGTTTATGGTAACATTCAATTTTACGAATTTCGTGAATCAACTGTCCCTGATTCATCTCGGCCACAAACACCCGATCCACATTTTTCATTAAATCCAGAAGGGCTTTTTCCGGGAATGGCCAGATGGTGATGGGACGGAATAATCCAACCTTCCGCCGATGAGCTCGCAGATAGAGCACCGCCTCTTTAGCGGAACGTGCCACGGAACCGTAGGCAATAATCAGGGTGTTAGCATCTTCGGTGTAGAAGGTTTCGTAATCTTCGATTTGTGAACGGGCTCGTTCAATTTTATCCCGCAATTTATCCATTTTGCGGACAATCTCGTACTCATTGTTAGTTGGGAAGCCCATCTCGTCATGGGTCAATCCGGTGATGTTGTAGCGGTATCCGGTTCCGAAGGGCGCCATCGGGGTGATGAAATCGGTGGTAATTTCGTACGGCTTGTACCATTCCGGCGGAACAATGGGGGTTAAACGATTTTCCACATGAATGGTTGAATAATCGGGAAGTACCACTTTCTCTCGCATGTGCCCGATTGTCTCGTCCATGAGCAAAACCACCGGAACACGGTACTTTTCGGAGAGGTTGAACGCCTTAATGGTGAGGTAAAACGTTTCCTTTACCGATTCCGGAGCCAGGGCAATGAGGTAGTGGTCGCCGTGGGTACCCCAGCGGGCTTGCATGATATCTCCCTGAGAGGCTTTGGTGGGCAGGCCGGTGCTGGGACCACCGCGCATCACATCCACCACCACCACAGGAATTTCTGCCATGCAGGCGTAACCAATTCCTTCCTGCATCAGGGAAAAACCGGGGCCACTGGTGGCGGTCATGGATTTCACACCGGCAACGCTGGCACCGATAATGGCGGCAATACTGGCGATTTCGTCTTCCATTTGAATGAACTTGCCGCCCACGCGGGGGAGCTTATCGGACATGTGCTCGGCAATTTCCGTAGAAGGTGTAATCGGGTATCCCGCATAAAATCGGCAGCCAGCGGCAATTGCCCCTTCCGTACAGGCTTCGTTACCTTGCATAAATCGAACTTCTTCTGCCATGATCTATTCCTTAATTTTTCGCGTTAATTTCTTTACTTCTCTTCCTTGGGTGCTTTTGGAGCTTTCCGGGGCGGCCCAATGACCAAAATGGCAAAATCCGGGCAGTGCAACTCGCAGATTTTACATCCGGTGCACGTTTCCGGATATTTAATATACACCTTTCCTTCGCGGTCCGGCGCCAGAGTTCCCTGAGGACACAGATCGTAGCAAATGCCACAGGCTTTGCACCACTTCTGGTAAATCACCAGCATGTCCGAACGGCGCATAAGCTCGGGTGTTTTCTGTGTCAACTCTTCCTTCAGGCGCTGGACGGTTGCTTCTTCCATTTTTTCCTCCACTTCTTTTCTAAAAATTGGCACGAATATACTAAAATTAACCCATATTCTCTATGCTTTTTTCAAAATACTTGCGACGGTTTTGCCAATATCAGCCGGGCTTTTGCACACATGGATACCGGCAGCTTCCAGCGCCTTCATCTTTTCGGCAGCCGTTCCTTTGCCACCACTGATGATGGCTCCGGCATGTCCCATCCGGCGTCCCGGAGGCGCTGTTTGCCCGGCAATAAACGCCACTACCGGTTTGTTGAAGTTCTCCTTAATCCACGCTGCCGCTTCCTCCTCTGCCGTCCCGCCAATCTCGCCAATCAGTACCACCAATTCGGTTTCGGGATCGTCCTTAAACAGCTTCAGCGCATCGATGAAGCGGGTGCCAATGATGGGATCGCCGCCAATTCCAATACAGGTGGATTGCCCCAGCCCTTCGCGGGTAATCTGATCCACCGCTTCGTAAGTGAGCGTACCGCTCCGGCTGATGACCCCCACACTCCCTTCCCGATGGATGAATCCCGGCATAATGCCTACCTTACACTTCCCGGGAGAAATAATGCCCGGGCAGTTGGGACCAATCAGCCGAGTGTCGGTGGTCTGCAGATAATCGTACACTTTCAGCATGTCCAGCGCAGGAATCCCTTCGGAAATACACACCACCGTTTCGATGCCCGCATCTGCTGCTTCGTAAATGGCATCCGGTGCAAACGCCGGGGGCACAAAAACCACCGAGACATTGGCGCCCGTTTCCTTTACCGCTTCCTGAACCGTGTTGTACACCGGCACCTTATCCATAAACATTTGCCCTCCCTTTCCGGGAGTTACACCCGCAACCACATTGGTGCCGTATTCCATCATTTGCTGGGTATGGAAAGAACCTTCCTTTCCGGTAATTCCCTGAACCAGCACTCGAGAGGTTTTATCGACAATGATACTCATCTCTTCTCCTTTTCCTTAATCTTCCAGGGTTCTCTGTTCAATTCTGTAACACAGCCACCACTTTTTGGGCAGCTTCTTCCAGGGTGTGTGCCACCTCGAAATGCATTTCGGATTTTTCCAGCAATTCGGCGGCTTCCTCAGCGTTGGTTCCCGCCAGCCGAATCACCATCGGCACGTTGATGTCCACCGTTTTGGCTGCTTCAATAATACCCTTTGCCACCCGGTCGCAACGAACAATTCCACCAAAAATGTTAATGAGAATGGCTTTTACGTTGGGATCGGAGAGGATGATTTTAAACCCGTTCCGTACCGTTTCCACATTGGCGCCACCTCCCACATCCAGAAAGTTGGCCGGTTCTCCGCCAGCCAGCTTAATGATATCCATGGTTGCCATGGCCAGACCGGCACCGTTTACCATACATCCCACGTTCCCATCCAGCTTAATGTAATTGAGATGATATTTGGACGCTTCTACTTCCAGGGGGTCTTCTTCGCTCACATCGCGCATTTCCAGAATATCCGGATGGCGGAAGAGGGCGCTATCGTCGAAGTTCATTTTGGCATCCAGGGCCAGCACCTGCCCCTGTTTGGTAACCACCAGAGGATTAATTTCTGCCAGAGAAGCATCGGTTTCCACAAAAGCACGGTACAGACTCATGATAAATTTAACTGCATTTTTGACCTGATCGCCCTGCAGACCAAGCCCAAAAGCAATTTTGCGTGCCTGGAAGGGCTGCAGTTCAATTTTGGGATCGACGTATTCTTTAATGATGGCTTCCGGTTTTTCTGCCGCCACCTTTTCGATCTCCACGCCTCCTTCGGTGGAGGCCATAAACACCAGCCGGGAGCGGGAACGATCCAGCACGATGCCCAGATAGAGTTCCCGGTCGATGTCGATGCCTTCTTCCACCAGCACGCGGCGCACTTCTTTACCTTCTGGCCCGGTCTGGTGGGTCACCAGCTTCATACCAATCATTTTGGCGGCAATTTCTTTGACTTCTTCGGGGGATTTTGCCAGCTTCACGCCACCGGCTTTCCCCCGACCACCCGCGTGAATTTGTGCTTTTACCACAAATACAGAACCACCCAGCTCCCGGGCAGCCGCTTCCGCTTCTTCCGGGGTAAATGCCACTTTCCCGCGCGGCACTGCCACCCCATACTTCCGAAACACTTCCTTCGCTTGATACTCATGAATATTCATCGATGTCCCTCACTCGTTTTATCTTCAGTTCCAGA
>JALXCH010000636.1 GCA_026991005.1 Calditrichia bacterium
AAATGAAAAAAATCTTTTAATTTAGTTTTCAGTATTAGTTTTCCTCCTCAGGTTTTGTTCTCACATATAATTTAACCTGAGGAGGTTTTTTATTGCAACTTTTTTAATTAGGCATCGGGAATTTCTGCGCTCCCTGGAGGATTCGAACCTCCGACCAACGGCTTAGAAGGCCGCTGCTCTATCCGCTGAGCTAAGGGAGCGACATCACTCTGTCGGGGCGACTGGATTTGAACCAGCGACCCCCTGCTCCCAAGGCAGGTGCGCTAACCAGGCTGCGCTACGCCCCGAACCTCAATAAATACAGACGAATTTAATGGATTCTCCACCTTAAATCAAGATACATTGGAGATAAAGAAATGTACAATAAGATTACATCCTCATCTAATTTTTTTCTTAAATCAAATCTCCGCTTGAAAAATAGAACGAATTAGCATGTATGGAGTTGCAATATCTGTACAAAATTAATCAAAGATTTGCTGGAATATGTAATTATATAATACACACATACAACACGTTATTCTATGGCATAAGAGTTGTACCTTTGCGAACAAAAAAAGAAAGGAGCCCATCATGCATAGAATACTGGCCATATCGGCAATTCTGGTCTTTTTTATTGCCTCATCGTTTTTGCCCCACCCCTCATTTAACGGCACTACGCCAGGATGCAGTGGCAGCGGCTGCCATACCCTGGAGGATGGCATTGTCCAGGCAACACCGTTAAATAACGGGCAAATTTCTGTGCTGGTAAGCGGGGTACAGTCTGGCGAGCCGGTGGCCGGGGAACTGGTGGATGCCAGCGGTCAGGTGGTGGATGTGATCGAGCAAACGAACACTAATCCGTTTGTGCTAACCGCTCCGGGAGATGGAGATTACCGTGTGAATGCCGGATTCAAAAAACCATCCCGTAAATGGGATTCCACCATGGTGCACATCATGACCACCGGAATTCGGCAGGGAGCTTACCCCTCTACTCCCTTACGGTTTGAACTATTTCCCAATCATCCCAATCCCTTTAACAATACCACCCTCATCCGTTTCTCTTTACCCACAGCCAGCAAGGTTCAGGTTAAAATTTTTAATGTGCGGGGACAAGTGGTGCGCCATTTAACCCAGCAGTATTTCCGAGCGGGAATTCACACCCTGCGCTGGAATGGCGTGGATGATGCCGGTAGAACCTGTGCATCCGGTATCTACCTGTGTCAGGTTGCCACGAAATCCCACAAAATTGTGCGACAAATGATTTTGTCTCGATAGTTTCGTTCTTTCTGGTCAATCCCCCCTGCAGGCCGAAGAATCAGGTGTTCTTCGGCCTGTTTTTCATTGCTTGAAATGCGCATTTCTGGTTGCCCCTCCCGGCGCTTCGGTGTTACTTTACCCTCAAAAAGCAATGGTCAATATCGAAATTAAATATCAATTGAACTCCCTGAATGAGGTACGCCGTTATTTATCGGGAGATTCCCGCATTCAATACCAGTGGAAGCACCGGCAGGAAGATGTTTACTTCCGGGTGCCCCGGGGGCGGCTCAAATTACGCCGTTACGACAACGGCAAATCCGAACTTATTTATTACCGGCGGGAAGATCAGGAAAAACCGCGGGATAGCCAGTACCACCTCCTTACCATCCCCCAGCCGGATGCTGCCCTCACCCTGTTCCAGCAGGCATTGGGAGTGCTGGCTGTGGTCCGGAAGCAGCGGGAATTATGGATGTTCCGTAACGTCCGCATTCATCTGGATTGGGTGGAGCATCTGGGTGAATTTCTGGAACTGGAGTCTGTGGTGGACGAGAAAACGGATCATGCCACGGCTACCCGTAATTTGGAGGAAATTCAGAAGCGGCTGGAAACCCGATTTCACCTTGTTCCGCAACCGAAAGGCTATCTGGAGCTTTTGCTGGAGAGGAATTCGGTTCCACTTTCCGTGCATCAAACAGAAGGAGAAAATGGCCAATCATAAACAAGCGAAATAGCATGAATAACACATTGTTGCCAATGAAAATCGTTGTTGCCACTGCCAATGCACACAAGTTGAAGGAAATTCGTGAAATTTTAAGAGATCTTCCGGTGGAAATTCTTTCGCTGGCGGATTTCCCCGAAATTCCACCAATAGAAGAAACCGGAAGCACCTTTCACGAGAATGCCTTGATTAAAGCACGCACCGTGTACCAGATGACTGGATTGCTCACCCTGGCCGATGATTCCGGTCTGGAGGTTGATGCGTTGAACGGAGCACCGGGAGTTTATTCCGCCCGTTATTCCGGTCGGGAGCACGATTATGCCGCCAATAACCGGAAGTTAATGGAGGAGATTCGCCGGATTCCTCCGGAGGAGCGCGGTGCCCAGTTCCGCTGTGTAGTGGCAATTGTGGGAACGAAAGGGGAACACATCGTAGAAGGCGTGGTTCGGGGGCACATCATTCCGGAATTACGTGGTAGCGGTGGTTTCGGGTACGATCCCCTTTTCATCCCCGAAGGTTACCAGCAGACCTACGCGGAATTGGGCGAGACGGTGAAGAACCAGATAAGCCACCGCGCCCGGGCGTTTCGTAAAGCCCGAGAGTTCCTGTTACAGGAATACCTGCGGCATCGAACCACTTAAACCATAAACCGACACGTGGAGGGAATCTCAATGCCTAAATTTCCCGAATTTGCCTGGCGAACTCGAAATGTTACCGGATCGGTATTCGAAAAATACCGTGCTAAAATGAAAGCGAAAGGCCCGGATCTGGTGCGCCTGCACATTGGCGACACCTATTTGCCGGTAAAATATTCCTTACCGATCGATCCTCAATTTTTCCGGAAATACCCCTACGCCAATCGGTATTGCAACACCTTTGGGGTGGAGCGCTTTCGGCGGGCACTGCAGAAGAAGTTGGCCGAGGACAACGCTCTGGAGGTGACCCTGGAGCACATTCTGGTAACCAATGGTGCCACTAATGCTCTCAGCGCCAGCGTCCAGGCGCTGGTAAATCCCGAAGAAGAGGTGCTGGTGCTTACTCCCTGTTGGCCGTTTTTCCGGGGAATGGTGTCCATTGCCGGTGCGCAGGTGCGAGAGGTACCCTTCTACACCCTGCTGTACCAGAATCCTCAATTGGATATTCACAGCTACCTCTCCCGTTACCTGAGCCCCAACACCGTGGCTCTTTACCTGAACAGTCCAAACAATCCCAGCGGTAAAGTGCTTACCCGGGAGCAGCTGCAGCAGATAGCGCGTTTTGCCCGGGAGCACCATCTGTGGATTATCAGCGACGAAGCTTACGATGGCCTCTCCTTCGAGCCGCATCAGCACATTCCCATCGCCACGCTTACGGAGGTAACAGAGCAGACTCTCTCCATCTTCACCTTTTCCAAATCCTTTATGTTTGCCGGATTGCGCCTGGGATACCTGGTTGCTGCACCCCGGGTGGTGCAGGAAGTGAACAAGGTGATGGTGCATCAGTTGTACAGCCCTTCCACCGTCTCTCAGTACATGATGGTGGAACCGGTGCAGAATCGGAAGCAGTGGATTCCCTGGTTAAACCGGCACTACCGGGAGTTGCGGGATATGTTTGTAGAAGGATTGCGCTTTCCGGTGCAAATTCCCGAAGGAACCTATTTTCTTTTCTTCTCCCTTAAAGAATTTTTACAGGGGAGGGATTACTGGGAGGTCTTCAATGAGCTAATGGAAGCAGGTGTTTCGGTGGCACCCGGAGTGGATTTTGGGAGCGATTTTCAGGATTACATTCGCATTTGTTTCACAGGAGAACCCCCGGAGCGTCTGAAGTTAGCCATCGAGCGGTTGAATCGCGTTTTGAGCCCATCTGACGGAGGAAAACCATGAGAGTTGGATTTTACCAGTTTCGCCCAATCTTTGGTCAGGTTGCCCGCAATCGCCGGAAGGTCATCGAGAAGCTATCACGGGCAGAGGCCGATCTGGTGGTACTACCGGAGTTGCCTTTTACGGGATATTACTTCACAGACAAAGAAGAAGCGCTTTCCCTGGCCGAGCCCCTTTCCAATAGTCCCACTCTTTGGGAGCTGGCAGAAGTGTGCGCCCGGAAAAACCTCCATGTGGTCACCGGATTTGCCGAGCGGGTGGAAGATCGGGTGTACAATTCGGCACTCCTCATCGGGCCTCAGGGATTGATTCACACCTACCGTAAAATTCACCTTTTCGACCGGGAAAAGTTGATTTTTACCCCCGGCGACACACCGCTGGCGGTGCAGGAAATAGAGGGTGTGCGCATCGGGATGATGGTTTGCTTCGATTGGGCGTTCCCGGAAGTGGCTCGTACCCTGGCGCTGCTGGGAGCGCAGATTATCTGCCATCCCTCCAATCTGGTGTTGAGCTATTGCCAGCAGGCAATGCTCACCCGCTGCCTGGAAAATCAGGTGTTTGCCATTACCGCCAATCGTTTCGGCGAAGAGAAACGTCCCCATGGCACCATCAAATTCACCGGGAAAAGCCAGGTGGTCGCCCCCCGGGGGAAACTGCTCTTTCGGGCAGCGTCCCGGCGTGAGGTGCTTTACATTACTGAAATTGATCCCACAGAAGCAGATAACAAACAGCTTACCGTGCGCAACCATCTCTTTGGCGATCGCCGCCCGGAATTCTATCGTCCTCTCTGCGAAGAGGCAAACGGTTCTTGAGGAAACCCGTTAAATGGAACTATTTTTCGTACTTTTTAGAATAATGGTAAGCATGTATTTTGTACAATTCAGATAAACCTAATGTTGAGGTGAAAGGAATGGCTAAATATACTATACTGTGGGTTGATGATGAAATCGAGTTTTTACAGCCGCACATCCTGTTTCTGGAGGAGCGAAATTACCGGGTAATTACGGCCACCAACGCGGACGATGCTCTGGAAATCGTGCGCTCGCAACCGGTAGATCTGGTGTTGCTGGACGAGATGATGCCGGGTAAAGATGGGCTGACGGCGTTGAGCGAAATCAAAGATATTGTGCCGGGCGTTCCGGTGATAATGATTACCAAAAATGAAGAAGAGAGCCTGATGGAAGAAGCCATCGGTGCTAAAATTGACGATTACCTCACCAAGCCGGTAAATCCCAGCCAGATTCTGATGGCGTGTAAAAAGTTCCTGGAGTCGCGGGGGATTTCTCAGAAGAAGATGACGGAAGATTACTCCCAGAAAATCAATCAAATTGCCATGAAGTTGATGGGTCCCATGGATTACCGGGACTGGATTGAGGTGTACCTCAAGCTCACCCAGTGGGATGTGGAGCTGGATGGAATGGACGACCAGCAGATGCGAGAGGTAATTTACGACCAGCGCCGGGAGTGCAATGTGGAGTTTGGGAAGTACATCGAACGCAATTACCCGGACTGGATCTTCGACCGAAGCGAGCGTCCCGATCTGTCGGTGGATGTGGTGCGAAAATATGTGTATCCGGAGGTCGAAGAAGGAAAGAAAGTGGTGTTTATGGTTATCGACTGCCTTCGGCTGGATCAGTGGCTCACCCTGGAGCCGTTTTTTTACCGCGATTTTCAAATCACCAAAGAATATTATTATTCCATTTTGCCCACAGCCACGCCTTTCTCCCGTAATGCCATTTTTAGCGGGCTCTTCCCGCTGGACATCGAAAAGCGGTACCCGGAACTCTGGGCCAAAGGGGAAGATGACGAATACAGCCGCAACCGCTACGAAGATAAATTGATTCACGACCAGCTACGTGTGCTGGGATTGAAACTTCCGGTACCACCCAAGTACGTGAAAATTCTGAATACGGAAGATGCCCGGAACCTGGAAAAAAATCTAACCAATTTTCTGGATACCCCGGTTTTGAGTGTGGTGGTTAATTTTGTGGATATCCTGGCGCACAGCCGCTCGGATTTACCCATCCTGAAGGAGATTGCACCGGACGAGCCTTCGTTCCGCTCCCTTACCCGCTCCTGGTTCGAGCATTCGGCAGTGTATGCCATCTTTCGCAAGCTGGCAGAACTGGGAGCAACCATCATTGTAACCAGCGACCATGGGAGCATTCGCAGTATGCGCGGCACCAAAGTCATTGGTGACCGGGAAACCAGCACCAATTTGCGGTACAAATTCGGTCGGAATCTGAAAGTGGATCCCAAACACGCAGTGTTCATTCGTAATCCTAAAGACTATCGGCTGCCCCAGCGCAATTTCAACACCAATTACATCATCGCTAAAGAGGATTTCTATTTCGTGTATCCCACCAATTACCACAAGTATCTGGCGTACTATCGCAACAGCTTTCAGCATGGGGGAATTTCGCTGGAGGAAATGATTTTGCCGGTGGTCAAGTTGCAGCCCAAGTAAAGGGTGCTGGCGCAAGAAAGTGGCTTCGGGGGAAAAATTGCCCTGCGGGTGAATGAAAAAATTCGGAGATATTTCATTAAAACTCCCGGCGTTCTTGCCGGAATTTCTTTTGGGAGAATTCAAATAAATAGTAACACTTTTTGGCAGAAAGAATAATCCACCCTGCGACCACAGCGGCAAAATCAAAAATCAAGGTCTCATTCGTTCGTTACACTTTAGAGAGGCGCGTTACAAAAAGATAAATTCCAACGCCTCCCAACTCCCACATGCTGGAATAGACACTGCGGATAATTCACAGTAAGAAATCGCTTTCACGCGTAACGTTTCTGAAGATCCGCATTACAGCAATCAAAAACGAAGGGAATTACCATCCCGGAGCAATGTGAATGCCGGTTACCCAGGCCTTTTTCGGGCGCTGGAAGGGATGCGCCAGATAACCTTCGATAATTAGGTAGCCCATGAAATTTACCCGTACCCCGGCCCCCACGCTGAATACAGGAATCCGCTCTGGTGAGCTAGTACTCCACTTTAACACCGGAGGCTCGCTGTTTGTCCAGGCAGTACCACCATCGAAAAAGAAATTCAATTCCGTGGGCAGGTAAGGGAAATTCCACAATCCGAAATTTTCGTTCCCCAGCACCGGGATGCGAAATTCCAGATTCACCACCGCAATTTTACTCCCCACCAGGCGGTCGTACACCGGACATTGATTGTTGTATTCCCCACCGGAAGCGCATTCCTGTGCCGAAAAGGAACCGTAGGAATAACCACGGATAAAATCTTCCGTTCCCAGGAAAAAGGGCGAAAGAGCAGGCGAATCGGCATCCTTTCCGTAATATCCGTAATGGAATAATCGCAGAGCAAAGGTAAATGGCCGATAGAAGGTGTAATGGCGGTAATCCAGCAGCAGAGACTGAAAATGCAGATCGCCCCAGAATGGCTGCACTTCGAAACGGTACCGGCTACCCCGGGTTGGGGAGGTGAATCCGAAATAGGAATCGTCCCCCACAAACGCCAGTGCGGTGTGGAACTGGGTAATGGGTTCCGAAACCGGCAATTTTTCCTCGTGATGAAATACTTCGTAATCACCCAGCAGTACGCGGGTAATCAACTTTCGGTAATACCAGATGTAGGTAATTCCCGTGCTCCACTCCAGACGATTCATGGTGTTCAGGGGGAAATAGAACAGGAACCGCCCTTCCTCGTAAAATACATTGTCTTTCAGAGTCATCACTTCGGTGGCGGGGTAAATTGTTCCATCAATTTGCCAGAGTATGTCCCGGACTTCCTGCGCCGTGGAGATGTAAGGCACGTGACTCACGCTAAGGCCCCAATTCCAGCGGTGAGTCAGGTTTTCGTACAGGATTTGTCCCCCCAGATTTTCCAGTTCACCGTTTACCAGGAAGGAACCGGCTAGCACATGCTGCCCCAACATGTCGCTCATCAGCAAAGAGAGCCCTCCCCCGGCAACGTTCTGGTACCGGTTGGTAGAAATGCCAATATTTGCCTGCCCGCCAATATAATCCAGTTGAAAGTGCGGACGATAGGGCGATGTTTTGTAGTCCGATGCCAGAGGTAAACCGCTGGCGGGATCGTGCAACAGCGAATCCACCAGCCGGTCTTTGTGCCACAGCACCGGCGGCAGGAACCCTCCGTACGTTGCCAGGCTGCTCGTGGGCTGGCAGGGCGTTCCCCTGGATTCCGCCGCTGTCAGGGAATAGACATTGTAATCGCCGTGTTCAAACACCGAGAACATCATATCCCCGGAGCGTTGAGCGACCGATAATGCCGGGGAATAAGCGGTTAACCCACTTACACCTGTAGCCACTCGGGTTACCCGGTACAACTGGTTTTCCGTGAAATCCCAGCGATAAATATCGCTAAAACCGTCCTGATCCGAAATAAAATAAAGGGAATTCCCATCCGGCGAAAATTGAGGGTTAATTTGTTTTCCCCGATTCATGGGGATAGGGAAGGTGATTTCCCCGGTGTCCAGATGCAGCAGAGCAATCCGCAGGGGACCAAAAGTGAGTTGCCCGAAATCGGTCATCTGGCTGGAATCGGTAACAAATGCCAGCATTTGCCCGTCGGGCGACCAGGCCGGTTGCAAATCCGCATAACGATTGCGGGTGAGCTGGTGCAAGGAATCCTGCAGCAAATCGTACAGGTACAAATTGCTCATCCCCCCTTCCATTCCGGAAAAAGAGAGGTAGCGGCCATCCGGCGACCAGGCAGGGCAGGAAATAGCCCCTACTTTCGGAAAACCAATCTGGCGCAGCAGTTTACCGCTGTGCACATTAAAAATAGCAATCTCCTGATTACCCCGGGCATACACCACCACCGCAAATCGTTTTCCATCCGGAGACCAGGTACCGCTGGAATTGACGAAGCTCAGGGCATCGAAATGAAAATTGCGCTCCATGCTGCTCAGTTTGCGCACGGTTTTCCCGGTTCGGGCATCGGCCACAAACAAATCGATGCCGAAGATGTCTTTCTCGGAGAGGAAAGCCACAAGCTGCCCATCGGGGCTGAGCACCGGCGCCAGGTTCATCCGCCCGCCATGGTGACTCGGTGCCAGCACCTGCCGCCCCACTTCCCGCGGCAGCGTCCGTCCTTCCAGAAGCGGTTGGTAAGTTTTACGAATGATTTGATGCCACAGCGCGGAGAGGGAGTCACTGCTGACGCCCAACACCGTGTCAATAGCCACCTCGGGCCCCATTCGGGCGGCGGCGCGAAAAATCCGCATCACCGCATCGTTACCCCACATCCCATCAATAAAGGCATACAGCGCATGCCCGTAACGATACGGGAAATAGCGCGTCTTAGTCGTCAAATCCCGTACTGTGGGTAAATCGTCAAATAGCATGGCATCGCGAATCCACATGGCTGTGTGCGGATCCACCGAACCCAGAGAGTAGTATTCAGCTAGACCTTCCACCATCCACAAGGGAAGGCGCTGCATGGAATTGAGTCCCGACCCTCCTTTTCCCATAATGTCGAACTGAAAAGCGTGTACCAGCTCGTGCCCCAGCACGTGGTCGTTTTCCCGGTACCAGCCGGTGAAGGGAAGTACTACCCGGTTTTTCAGCGGCTCGGTTACTCCACCGGTGCCTTCGCTAAGCATCCCCTGAATGGCAGTGGTTTGCTGAAAATCCGGCTGATCGGCATAAAATATGATGGGTTTTTTGGTGGAAAATTGGTGATTCATATCCCGGGAATGGCGGAAATACCAGCGCTCTGCCATGCGGGCCGCATCGCGGGTTACCTCCTCTTCCCGGGGATAATAATAAATCTCGAAATGCTCTCCATGCATCACCCGAAAATCGAAATGTTCGTACTGCACTTTATTGCGGCCAAAGTATTGAGCCTGGAGGGAGGTAAGAAAAAAGGCAAGAATCAAAATAAAAACTTCCCGAAACAAGCACCTGGCATTTTCCGGATTCACCCGTTTCATGGCTCGCTCCCGATTTAACTTCTCCACAACCGAAAAACATCCAGAACAGCGTTAATTAAATTTTTTCTTTGTGAAAAATGTTCCAATAGGCGGATTGCTAAATTGGGGGAAAAGGGTCGATAGGGGAAATAAGGGAAATAGGGGAAATAAGGGAAATAGGGGAAATAGAGTAAATAGGGGTAGCGCAAACATCCCTGTTTGCTTTCGGGATGAAAATCATCTGGCGAAGCCATCCCCTTGGGACATGATTTCAGGCATAGGTCGTAAGATATGATTTTTGCACTTTTTATACCATTTTTTCCCTATCGTCATATTATTTTGCAAATATATGGCACTGTGGATATTTTGATTGGGATAGCGGTTTCGAGCTTCCCGTTGCGACCGAGGCAGCAAGCTCCAAACCCAGAACCTGAAACGCAACCCACTCGGCATAATCGCCCTGAAGCATTCGTTCCGAACGAAGGATCCCTAATTGCTTCAAGCCATCTCGTGCTGCCAGATTG
>JALXCH010000637.1 GCA_026991005.1 Calditrichia bacterium
AATGGACAAGTACAATTAGAGATTGGAGTAAGATCGTTAGCCAATTGGCCATTGCTTTCGAAGGCAGGCTAAATCTAAATCTTTAATCATGCATTTACACAAAAAATGAAACAGTCTCGCCGGAGTTAAATAGGTTCCGAAAACATATTCCTCAATTTACTGAATAGAAAATTCTCCCTCAAATCTGTATTTTTCCCGTAAAATCAGTCTCAAAAACATCCATTGTGAAATGAACCTCTTTTTTATAGATTTAATTTAAAAGATTCAGTATATTTTGAGTCAAATGAGGTAACCGAATCGATAATGAAGCGCATTGTTGTTATTCTGTTGAGCATTCTGATTGGTGAGGGGTTTGCGCAAAAATACATTTCCGGAGCTATCGATCGGGATACGCACTGGTCGGGCGATATTTACATCAATGGGGATGTAATTGTTAAGCGAGGAGTTATTCTTTCCATCGAGAGTGGGAGCCGGATTTTTTTTCTGCCCAATCAGGATGCGATGCAGGGAGGGACGGATAAACATCGGGCAGAATTGATTGTCCATGGGGTTATCCTGGCCAGGGCCAGTTCGGCTCAGAATCCCATTATTTTTACCTCAGCTTCCCCAAATTCCCAGATGAATGACTGGTACGGTATCATTATTAGAAATCTGTATGAACATTCTGCTTTACAAAATTGTGTAATTGAATACGCTTACAAAGGGCTTACCTGTTACGGAAGTGCACCTTCCATTAACAATTGTGAACTTAAATTTAACTATCATTCCGGAATAAGCTGCGAGATTCGAGCAAATCCAGCCATTGAGAACTGTCTGATTCTGGGAAATGGATTTGCCGGGATTAATTGCGAACTGGCATCGTCCCCCATTGTGAGTAAATGCGTGATAACCCAGAACAATTATGGTGTGATTATTTTCAGCCGTTCCAACCCGGATCTGGGACATTATCCCGCCAGCGAGGGGCAAAGCAGTGGTGCCAATAAAATTTTTAATAACTTCGAATACGATGTGTACAACCATTCCGTAAACACGATTTATGCTCAGAACAATTTCTGGAACACGAACAAACCCGAAGAGATTCGTTTCACGATTTACGATCAATTGGATAATCCAGCTTACGGTCAGGTTATTTTCCAACCGATATTTTTAAAGAAACGCAAAAAATTTACTGTTCCGGCAATTGCTTTCCATCCCTCTGTCCAGGATACTTCTCCCCAGAGCGCTCCGGTGCAGGATACTCTTACGGCGATGAATCTGGATACCATGAATTTAACTGCACAGGACAGCAGTTTAATGAAACCCCTGGAAGCAGGGGCACCACCGGATACAATTGTTAAAATTGTGCCGGAGACGGTATTTGTTACCAAACCGGTTGTCCCGGAAAAACCGCCTGAGCCGGAGAAAAAAGTGCCTACTGTTCAGGAACCGGTTCTGGAAGCGTTCCTGGATAATGGAAAACGGGAGTATATTCGTAAGGTGAAACCGATTTATCCGGATATTTACAAACACACAGGTACGGAGGGGCAAGTCATTATTCAGGTCATTGTGGGGCGCGATGGTAGAGTTGAAGATTATCAGGTGTTGCGCTCGGATGCACCTTTGTTTACGGAAGCGGCAGTCAATGCTTTGAAAAAATTTCGTTACAAACCAGGTACCTTTCACGGCAAACCGGTTAAATTCAAAGTAATAGAATGGTTTCGTTTTAAGCGAGGAAGATAACGGTGAAAATTGAAAAGAAGAATTACCTGATTGGAATTGCCGGTAATATTGGAGTGGGCAAAACCACTCTTACACGCAATCTCGCAGAACGCCTGAAATGGACGCCTTATTACGAAAGCGTCATCGACAATCCCTATCTGGATGATTTTTATCGGGATATGAAACGATGGGCGTTCAACTTACAGATATATTTTTTGTCGCATCGGTTTCGAGCGCAAAAAGAAATTGCCGAATCCGGAAAACCTGCCATTCAGGATCGCACCATATACGAAGATGTGGAAATCTTTGCCCGTTCCCTGTACGAGCAGGGCTACATGAGCATGCGCGACCATCAAACCTATCGAGATCTCTTCTCCAATATGGTTTATTTTTTACCCAAACCGGATTTGATTATTTATTTGAAGGCTTCGGTGAAAACGCTGCTGGCGCGCATCCGTAAACGCGGGCGCGATTTTGAGCAGCAAATCTCCCCCGATTATCTGGAGTATTTAAACCATGCTTACGAGCGCTGGATGAAAGAAGCTCGCGAAATCTTTACTATTCTAGAAGTTAATGCCGATGAAGTAGATTTTTTGTACGATGTGCAACGTTTCGAAGAATTGGTAAGGACCATACGTGAATATTGCCCCTAAACTGCATGTCGTTTGGCTAAGCTACTATTTCCCTCCTATGGGTGGAGGTGGGGTTCAACGCGTGGTAAAATTCCTGAAGTACTGGGATTACACTTCCTATTCAGTCTCAGTCCTTACGGTGAAAAATAGCCATTTTTACGCCGAAGATCGGGAATTGGAGCAAGAGGTTCCCTCCGGGGTGCGGATTGTTCGCACCGGATCGCTGGATCCCTTTCGGCTGGCGTATTTGGTTAAAAATTGGTTAAGGAAGGGGAGAAAGCCTACTAGCCCCCAGCGAGAGAGCGGTTCGCTGTTCCGCAAAATTTCTTCCTTTCTTTTTTTACCGGACAGTCGCGTGTTGTGGTTTCCCTTTGCTTGGCAGGCTCTGGCCCGTGTTCATCGAAAAAAACATATTGACCTGCTGGTCACCACCGTGTCCCCTTTTACTGCAGGATTGGTGGGAGCTCTGGCCCAACTCTGGTGGGGAATACCTCATGTGCTAGATATGCGCGATGCCTGGACGAACAACCCTTTCCACATGCCTTCCAGTAAGTTACACCGCTGGCTCCAGCACCGCCTGGAGGCGTTTACTTTACGCCATTCTGATGCCATTGTGTTTGTGAGTCCTAAATTGCAGGAATATTATTTGCGTAAGTACCCTTCTCTGAAACAGAAAACACTTCGGGTGATTCGCAATGGATTTGATGAAGACGATTTTAACGCTGTCCGCCAAACAAAGGAGGTAACCGGTGGTTCGAAATTTCGTTTAGGTATTTTTGGAACCATTTATTCCCACGGAAATTGGCCCACACCTCTCCTTGCCATCATTCGCAAATGGAAACAGGAGGAACCTCACCTCGCTCGGCGCATCCAGCTGGTTTTTGTGGGGAAATGGTCGCAGGACTTTTTACGGCATCTGGCGGATTTCGGGTTGGAGGAGGTGATTTCTCTGGAAGGTTATCTTCCGCACCGCAAAATGCTGCAGCGGGCCCAGGAAATGGATGCCCTATGTATCTCCCATGACTCGCGTCCCACCGGCAGTGCCTACATTACTCCCGGTAGAATATACGAATTCCTGGCGCTTCGCAAACCCATCCTGGCGCTGTGCCACCCGGAAAGCGATATCGCTCATCTGGTGAAGCAAACGCAGAGCGGAGAAGTGGTGGAATATACGGATTCTTCGGGAATTGAGAAGATTCTGAAAAGCTGGCTTCAGCAACCTTCCACCTTCTTTCGGGAATATCATTTCCGGAATATCGAGCAGTTCAGCCGCCGGAAACAAACAGCGCAAATTCTGGATTTGATTCGTCGTTTTCTCCCCTCAAGGTAGCATCCAGAAAAATCAGAAAAATTCTTGGAAAACCCGGGTTTTGTTTGTATATTCGCTTACGAAATTGCGGATTGTGCGTCCTGATTATTTCCTTACTATCTTTCTTTACGGGGAAGGTTAGACTGACTGAAAAGTGTAGTTCTTTCCCCGGGGGAAATAACCTCTCGGAAAGTCTAAAATTTCCCGTAAATATCCGATACTGATAAAGGGGAAATAATCGGAAAATTGAGCATTACTTGATTGATTAGTTGTTTTTTCAAGGAAAGAATGCTTCCCGGGGAAAAAACAAAGTGAATGGTAATAAAAAAGGAGGATGGAATAATGAGTATGCACCGGCCGATCTACATAACGAAGATTGAAAAAATAGAGCAACTGAGTCCCGAGGAAAGGGAAGAACTGAAGCAGGTTACAGAAAAATTTATGTTTCGTACGAATACCTACTACCAGAAGCTAATCAACTGGGATGATCCTAATGATCCCATTCGTCGTATTGTTATCCCCAGCATGGAGGAGCTAACTGCCTGGGGGAAACTGGATGCTTCAAACGAGCATTTGTACACCAAGGCGCCGGGATTGGAGCACAAGTACGAATACACCGCATTGTTGCTGGTTAATGATGTGTGTGGTGCCTACTGCCGTTTTTGCTTTCGCAAGCGCTTATTTATGGAAGGTAATGATGAAGTGGTGCGTGATGTAAGCGCCGGGTTGGAATACATCCGTAATCATCCCGAAATTAACAATGTGCTGCTTACCGGTGGCGATCCTCTGCTCATGTCCACCCGCAAACTGGAAAGTATTATCTCGGAGTTGCGAAAGATAGAGCACGTCCGTATCATCCGCATTGGAAGCAAAATGCCCGCCTTTAATCCGTACCGGATTTTGAATGACTTGGATTTGCTGGAAATGTTTGAAAAGTACAGCCTGGATGATCGGAAGATTTATTTGATTGCACATTTTAATCATCCTCGCGAACTTACCCCGGAAGCCATCCGGGCCATGAATCTGGTGCAAAAAGCGGGTGTGATTACGGTGAACCAAACCCCGTTGCTGCGGGGAATTAATGACGATCCCGAAGTGCTGGCAAAGTTGTTTAATGAACTCTCTTTTATTGGCGTGCCACCTTATTATGTGTTCCAGAATCGGCCGGTTGCAGGGAATAAAATGTTTGCCGTGCCCATCGAAGAAGGGCTGGAGATATTTGAACAGGCCCGGATGAAAGGTTCAGGGCTGGCTAAACGTGCCCGTTATGTGATGTCTCATACTACCGGGAAAATTGAAATTCTGGGCATGACCGAGGAACATATTTTCTTCCGTTATCATCGTTCTGCCGATCCGGAGATGAAAGCGCGCATCATGGTATTTCGCCGTAATCCCGAAGCGTATTGGTTCGACGATTATCAGGAATTGGTGGATGAGTTTGATTTCGAGAATCCGTTCTTTAGCATTCTTTACGGGAACCACAAAGGCGCCTGATGGTGAAATTCAAGATTACATAAAAATAAAAACCCGGAGCAAGCTCCGGGTTTTTTTATTAATTGGATTGATTAATAAAGTGTTTGAGGGGTTAAAAGAGATTAACGAGACCACGGAATCAATTATTAATTTTGAATTTTGGGAACCACAAAAGAGATTGGAACCGCAGAGGGCACAGAGAACATAGAATTGAATGAAGATTAAAAAGGAAAATGAAAAATAGAAATTAATGGAAATATGTAAACGAATATTTAATGAGAGATTTTCAGGATAATTAGAATGAACTTTTTGAATTAGAAAAATAACCTCCTCTGGCAGGGTACAGGGCCACGGAGAGGCCGCCAGCAATTTTCTCATGGCCTTCAACCACAGGAAAATTTAACCACGAATAACACGAATTGGCACGAATAAAGAATATGATTCAATATGGAAAAGAACCATTAAAATTTGCTGGAATTAGTTTTTTAAACCACAGAATACACAGCCGGGTACCGATCTTGTCCAAAGGTCTGTAATTCCTTAGGATTCCTTTGGAGACTCTGCGAGTGGAAAAACACAGAGGATACTGAAGAAATGATAAATAAAAAATTGGGTTTTACGCTAATACATGGAAATAATATTTATTAACCAAAAACCAGGTAATCAAAATAGAATCTCTGGATTAGAAAAAACTTTCCTCTGGCAGGGCACAAGGCCACGGAGTGGCCGCCTTCAATTAGCCCATGGCCTTCAGCCATGGGAAAGGGATGACATAACATGTTTTGAGTTTCGTAGGGACGATTGAAACAACACTAAATTAAAAATCTTGAATCGGATTTTTGGAACCCACAGTCGGATATCGATCCTACGGAAAACCACAGAAGACACCGAGCATACAGTTGGAGACCGATCCTTTCCCTCCGGAATATCCCGTGGAAAAAACTTTATCCCAATATCAATGCGAACGTATTCCTGTCTTACTGAATCCTTCAGAAAAATCTTCGGGACCTTTGGATGGGATGAGCAACAAACTCCCGTCGAATACCGATACTATCCAAAGGACTCTGCGAGCGGAAAAAAACTGCAAGGGATGTAAAATGGAGATTGCAGCATGAAGAATGCAATTATCCAAAATGAAATACATTGGGGGGTGAAACGCCGAATATGTCTCAGACTTTTGTTGCGGAATGTTGGTCAGCATTTTTAATCGACCGGACCGTTTTCTTCTGTTTAACGCCAAGTAAACCGCACATCCGCCTATTTTTCGATTATAAAAAAATGAGAGAAATTGCCCCACCTTTCTGGATCAAAGAAACATTCCAACTGAACAAGTCTGAAAAACGACGAGACAAACACAGCTTCATGAGTAATAAATCATATGGCAAAATGAAGATTTAAGAAAATTGGTGCAAATACCCTATACCCCCTGCCTCTTCATAATTCCATCAATAATTAATCATATATAATTTTATTCATTCTGGAATTTTTTCCTTGACAATTTGGAAAAAATTTATATATTTAATACGTGATATTTTGCAACATAAAAATAACATGTATGATGATTCTCCAATTTACATCGTGTAACCAATCCTTGCGACGAATGCTACAATTACTTCGTGTTCGCTTCTATTAAATAAGCCTGAATTTCTCTGCATGGATATCTCGGACTGTGAGGAGAGAAGCCAGAATTTGCATTTAAATTTATTTGTGATTTCGTGAACAATTTATGTTGAATTCGTTTTTGTCCTCAGGTTTGATATAGAAAGAATTACATTGACTTGGTCCTATAAATAATCAAGGAGGTATCTATGGTCGAGAAACCCCAAACCCTATGGGAGCAGATGCAATCGCAGGGATATTCACGGCGCGATTTTCTGCGTTTTTGCGCGTATATCACTGCGGCTGCCGGCATCCATGCCAGTGGGTTACCGAGCGTGGTGCGTGCTATGGAAACAAAACCACGCCCACCGGTAGTCTGGATGCATTTCCAGGAATGCACATGCTGCAGCGAATCGTTCATTCGTTCGGATCATCCCATTGTAGCGGATATTATCCTGGATAAAATCTCTCTGGATTACACGGAGACGTTGCAAGCAGCAGCGGGCGAGCAAGCGGAAAAATCGCTGCACGACACCATCACCAAATATCGCGGGCAGTACATCATGGCAGTAGAAGGTTCTGTTCCCACCAAAGATGGGGGCATCTACTGCACCATTGGCGGTAAAACAGCTCTGGAGATAGTGAAAGAGGTTGCCGAAGGCGCCAAAGCCATTATTGCCTGGGGAAGCTGCGCATCGAACGGTTGTGTACAGTCCGCTAAACCCAATCCCACAGGTGCTACCCCCATTCACAAAATCATCACCAACAAACCCATTATTAAGGTTCCGGGTTGTCCTCCCATTGCCGAAGTGATGGCTGGTGTTATTGTCCACATTCTGGCCTTCGATCGCTTACCCCAATTAGATGGTCTGGGACGCCCCAAAGCGTTCTATTCCAAACGGGTGCACGATTCCTGCTATCGTCGTCCTTTCTACGATGCGGGCTTATTCGTGGAATCCTTCGACGATGAAAATGCCAAAAAAGGTTACTGCCTGTACAAGATGGGATGCCGCGGTCCGGTAACGTACAACTCCTGCGCTATTATAAAATGGAACAATGGTGTGAGTTATCCCATTCAATCTGGTCACGGTTGTATTGGGTGCTCGGAGGAGAACTTCTGGGACAATGGCCCCTTCTATCAACATCTGGCTTCCTTCCCCGGATTTGGCATCGAAACCACAGCCGACACCATTGGAACAGTGGTAGGAGCTGCCACAGCGGCTGGAATTGCCGCCCATGCTATTACCACAAATATTCGCAAACGCAAAATGATTAAAGAAGAGGTCGAACATAGCCTGAAATATGATCAAATTAAACCTGCGAATCCGCAGGAAGGAGGTGAATAATGACAACAAGAATTGTCGTCGATCCCATAACCCGAATTGAGGGGCACCTCCGAATAGAGGCGGAGGTAAAAAATGGAAAGATTACCAATGCCTATTCTGCAGGCACCATGGTGAGAGGTTTCGAAATCATTTTGCGTGGTCGGGATCCTCGGGATGCCTGGGCGTTTACCGAACGAGTGTGCGGTGTTTGTACAACCGTGCACGCACTGGCTTCTGTGCGTACGGTGGAAAATGCCCTGGGTATTGTCATCCCACCCAATGCCGAACTGGTGCGCAACCTCATGTTTGCGGCACAAAATGTCCAAGACCACGTCATTCATTTCTACCACTTACATGCTCTGGACTGGGTCGATGTGGTCAGCGCATTGAAAGCAAATCCCAGCGAAACCTCGGCAATTGCCAAAAAGATTTCTAACTATCCAAAAAGCTCCCCCAAATATTTCAAGGATATTCAAACACGATTGAAAAAATTTGTGGAAAGTGGGCAGTTGGGAATTTTTGCCAATGGTTACTGGGGACATCCGGCGTATAAATTACCACCGGAAGTGAACCTGTTAGGTGTGGCACATTACCTGGAAGCGCTGGAATGGCAGAAGGAAATCATTAAAATTCACACCATATTGGGTGGTAAGAATCCGCATCCGCATTATCTGGTAGGTGGTGCACCATGCTCCATTAACACCGATGATGCCAATGCCCTCAATGCCGAGCGCCTGGCGTACATTGGCCGGTTGATTGATGATGCCATCGAATTTGTGGAGCAGGTTTACATCCCCGATCTGCTGGCCATTGCTAGTTTCTATCCCGAATGGTTCAAAATTGGTGGTGGTTTACCCAATTATCTGGCTTACGGCGACCTGCCTACAAATGGATATAATGATCCTTCCAGCTTCAAGATGCCAAGGGGTGCCGTGCTGAATCGCAATTTGAATGAAGTGCATGAGGTTAAAGGAGATGACCCCGATCAGGTTCGCGAGTATGTCACCCACTCCTGGTACAAATATTCCCAAGGTGATGACAAATCCCTGCATCCCTGGGAGGGTGAAACGGAATTCAATTATACCGGCCCCAAACCGCCCTATGAACATTTGAATGTGGATGGGAAATATTCCTGGTTAAAGACTCCGCGCTGGAAAGATCATCCCATGGAAGTGGGTCCGCTGGCACGTATGGTGGTAGCCTATGCTTCGGGACATGAGGAAGTTCGCGAGGTGGTAAATGATGCACTGAAACGATTGAATGCCCCCATTACGGCATTATTCTCCACCCTGGGTCGTACCGCAGCCCGCGGACTGGAAGCAAAATTGGTGGTGCACTGGATGAAAGAATTCTACAATATGCTTATCCAGAATATTAAAAACGGCGATACTCGCATGTTTAACGGGGAGAAATGGGATCCGGATACCTGGCCCAAAGAAGCGAAAGGTGTGGGATTAACTGAAGCTCCTCGCGGTGCTCTGGCTCACTGGATTGTAATTAAGGACAAAAAGATTGCCAACTATCAGCTGGTGGTGCCCACTACCTGGAATGCTTCCCCACGCGACGCTCATGGTAAACGCTCTGCGTACGAAGCCTCGCTGCTGGATACGCCTATGGCCGATCCCCATCAGCCGCTGGAAATTCTGCGGACCATTCACTCCTTCGATCCCTGTCTGGCCTGCGCCGTCCACCTCTATGATCCCGATGGCAAGCAGGTAAACCAGATAAGCTTTATGTAGGAGGGCGAGCCATGGCAAAACGAAACATGACAGAATATTATGGGGTGTATGTGTGGGAATTGCCCGTTCGATTCTACCACTGGATTAACGCCCTCTGTATTGTGGTGCTCTCTATTACCGGTTACCTCATCGGGAAACCTGTGGCTATCAGTAGCTCTTCCGAAGCCTCTTTTCAGTACTGGTTCGGCACAGTGCGCTTCATCCATTTCGCTTTCGCGTACATTTTCTTCTTCAACTTCCTGTACCGGATTTACTGGGGCTTTGTGGGAAATCGTTTCGCAAACTGGAAGAACTTTATCCCATATACAAAAGAGCAATGGAAGGAAATCTGGCACGTCATCTGTCTGGATATTCTCATGATCTGTAAAAAGCCCCTGAAGTCCGTTGGGCATAATGCGATGGCGGGATTTATTTATTTTCTAACCTTCCTGGCATTTCTCTTCCAGAC
>JALXCH010000638.1 GCA_026991005.1 Calditrichia bacterium
CTGAAATAAAAAAAGTGAACATTAACGGCCAATGGTATTTAGCTGAAATAAATTCCAAAACCAAAAATCTGATTAAAAAACTAAATATGGACATACCTATTACGTAAATTTGGCGGAGTTAAGGGTTAAATCCATCCCAAAACTACATTTAATCTGCACGAATTCAATCAATTTAAAATTCTTAATTCAAAAACAATCTAACAGGATCCTTACCTAATTATGTTTTTATTTTTTATTCGTGAATATTCGTGCTATTCGTGGTTAAATATTTCGAGGGACGAATGAATACGGTAAGCCAGGTAGTCTGGCTATCCGGAGCCGGAAACACTCTCGGCAAAACAATAAATGCTGCTTCGCAGCATAACGCCTTGGGAGAGGTGTACTACAAAAGCGCAAATTCCAAATCCCAAAAGACAATCCCCAATTTATAAATAACAAACCTCAAACACCAAAATAAAACGCATTAAATTCCAAAAAACAAATGATTTAACTACTTCTTTTTTAACCTGATTATATTTTTATTCGTGCTCATTCGTGCTATTCGTGGTTAAACGTTCATTCGTGTCCATTCGCGTGATTCGTGGGCCAATAAACACGGTTAAATGCCCATTTGTGTGATTCGCGGTTAAGTGCCCGGGGATACCGAAAAGAGGCAAGTTAGCTTACTACTCCCGGACGTTCCAGCACACCCCCTTCGCGGGCGTCGGCACGCTTAAGCAAGATGGCGAAAACCAGCCCCAATACCCCCAGACTGGCAAACATGATCATGCTGCTGGTGTAGGTATGGGTCAGGTCGCGCAGCCGACCGTTCAGGAAGGGGAATAATGCCAACCCAATGTTCTGAATGGTGGTCATAAGCCCGTAAGCCGTACCCACCCGCTCTTTGGGAACAATCAGAGGAACAGAAGGCCACATGGCAGCGGGCACCAGCACAAAGGCTGCACCCAGGGTAATCATGGGCAATACCGGGTAAATATGGGTCAGCCCCATAGCCAGGTGACTGGGAATCATCAAAAGGGAGCCAATAATCATCAGGGTGGCTCGCTTCCCGATTTTATCCACCAACTGCCCGGCAAAGGGCGCAAATACCATAGAGGCAAAGATAATGATGGACGTAATACCGCCCGCAGTGCTGAACATGTGAATGAAATTGTTGAAAACCTGGTAAATAAATCCGCCAGTGGCTTCGGCTACCCGGGGAATATGCCATTTATCCACAAAGAAATCGGTAGAGAGGGCGGTGAAGGGGAAGATGGCGGAATAGAAGGTAACACACAACAAGGTAACGTACCAGAAGCTGGGTTTAAACGCTTTGATGTCCGCCCACACAATTTTTTCTTCCGCACCTTCTTCCTTCAGTTCCAGCACGTGTTCGCCGCGTAAATCCATAATGATGTAAATGATATTCGCCAGCAACGAGACGCCACAAAAGATGACTGCAGCCCACAGGGAATAGCTGTATCCTCCAAAATGCTGGGCAATGAGTTCGCCCGTATTAAAGCTGAACAACGTTCCCAGGCGGCTTACGGTAAGGGCAATTCCAAAGGAAAGGGCTAATTCCTTACCCTTGAACCATCGGGCTAAAATGGCGCTCTGGGCAACCACTAACGGTTCGGAGCCTGCGCCGAAAATGAAGCGCCCCAAAAAAAGGATGGGAATGCTTTTCGCCATCGCCACAATGGTAGCACCCACGAAGACCAGAATGGAGAACAACATGCTGGCTTTTCGCGTCCCCAGTTTGTCAATCAGTACCCCGCCGATAAACACCGAAAGGATGGCAGCAATGCTGTACATGGTGTAAAAAGAGCCCACCGTTCCGCGCTGGGCACCTAACTCTTCGACCAGGCGCGGAGCAATGGCTCCAATAATATCGTAGGCAAAGTAACTACCAAAAGTTAGCAACGAGACAAACAGAAGCACGGTAAAGCGGTAAAGGCGTGTCGCCGGATGAAAAAACGGATATTGTGAGGTTGAAGCTGCAGTCATAGCATCTCCCATTTCATGTTGTTTTCAACTTGTACACTCAGCAATATCATTTAATATAAAAAAAAGCGGAAAAAATGAAATTAAAAAAATATTTTTTGGAGTGGGAAATAAAAAAAGCCCGACACCTTCCGATGCCGGGCGCAATTGTCAAAAAACAATTCCAGGATTAAATATATTGCAGCCAGCCGTGTCGATCTTCTTTTTCTCCGGAAACAATAGCAAAGAACTCATCCTGCAGCATTTTTGTAATGGGACCGCGTTTGCCTTCTCCAATAATGATTTTATCGATGCTGCGGATGGGGGTAATTTCCGCTGCTGTTCCAGTAAAGAACACTTCATCGGCCAGGTACAACATTTCACGAGGAATCATCTCTTCCCGCACCTCGATGCCCAGATCTTTACACAATTGAATCACCGACCAGCGAGTAATGCCAGGAAGTACCGATGCGGAAAGCGGCGGCGTGTACACCTTCCCCTCTCGCACCACAAAAATATTCTCGCCACTGCCCTCGGAAACGTATCCGTAAGAATCCAGCGCAATGCCTTCCACATATCCGTTTAGTATGGCTTCCATTTTAATAAGCTGGGAGTTCATGTAGTTGGCGCCCGCTTTAGCCAGCGAAGGTAAGGTATCCGGAGAAAATCGGTGCCAGGACGAAATTTGCACATCCACACCCTTTTCCAGCGCTTCCGGTCCCAGATATTTGCCCCAGTACCAGGTAATGATGTAGGTCTCGATGGGAGAATTGAAGGGATTTACCCCGAACTCTCCCAGTCCCCGGAAAATTACCGGACGGATGTAGCATTCTTCAAAATGATTTACCTTAACCGATTCCATGCAGGCATTGTAAATATCCTCGTAACTGTAATCTTCTGGAACCATGCGGTAAATTTTGGCGGAGTTGAACAGGCGCTTCACGTGTTCGGGAAGCCGAAAGATGGCACTTCCCTGTTTGGTTTTGTAACAACGAATACCTTCGAAAACGGAGGTACCGTAATGCACCACATGGGACATGACGTGGATTTTCGCATCGTCCCAGTAAATAAATTTTCCATTATACCATATTTTTTGGGCAAGGCCTGTATTCGGAATCATGTTTCCTCCTGTGTTTAATTTCACCTGGATTTACACAATGACGGTTACCCAGCCGTAGGGATCATCTTCCCGCTGGAACTGGATGCCGGTGAGCCGGTTGTACAGCTTGTGAGCCAACTGGTAATTGTTGCGGTTAACATCGTAGGTGGTACCCTGCCAGCCAATATGGCTCACCGGCGTAATAATTGCTCCCGTACCGCTCACAAAACATTCTTTCGCATGCTTTACCACTTCTTCCACACTCACTTTGCGCTCTTCAACATTAAGATTCATTTCCCGCCGTGCCAGTTGAATAATGGAATCCCGCGTAATGCCGGGCAGGATGGAACCCAGTTGCGGGGTAACTAGGGTGTCGTCTTCCATTAAAGCAAAGAAATTGGCTACTCCGGCCTCTTCGATGTATTTATTTTCGCAGGGATCCAGATAGATGACATCGTCGAAGCCCTCTTTTTTCGCCACTTTTTTGGGAGCCATGGTAACGGGATAATTGCACACCGCTTTGGCATCACCTGTCCCGTTGGGAGTAGCGCGGCTGATATTTTTGGCCGTCAGTTTCACCACGCCTAATTTCTCCTCCGCTTTATCGAAATAGGGGCCCACTGGGCTGGCATAGACGAAAAACAGATATTCCAGTGCAGCACGCACCCCCAGAAGGGGTTCGATGCCAATGCATACGGGACGCAAATACATGCTGCAACGCCCATCCTCGCTTTTCGGTACAAAATCCCGGTTGGCAATTACCGTCCGGCGGACGGCGTCCAGAAATTTTTCTTCGGGAATATCAGGAATGGCCAGCTTCTGCGCGCTGCGGCGGAAACGCCGGGCATTTTCTTCGGGACGGAACATCACAATATGTCCCTGTACACTGTAATACGCTTTCATCCCTTCGAAAATTCCCTGACCGTAATTCAAAATATTGGCAGCCGGAGAAAGGGCAATCTCGTGAAAATCCACAATAGCGCCCTTGTTCCAGCTACCGTTGCGGTAATAACTTTCGTACATCTTCATTTCGTGTGCGTACGGGTAAAGCGAAAAGGTCAAATCGTCGCAATTAATGGAGCGAGCCATGCATTGTCCTCCAATTGGAATGGTTCAATATTTGTAATATATTTACCTTTACCATTCAATTTAATGAGAATTGAATTTAAAATAAAAAGATTTTTCAGATTCTTCCAGGAAGGGTTCTGGGAGTGGTAAGTGGAAAGAAAGCGGCTCAAAAATGGGCACATTTCCGGATGATGAAAGCAAGTGAACCCGGAAGCAACGAGAAAGCACGTGGAGGTTGGGAATGCGTTGATTGAGATAAAAGCAAGATGGTGTAGATTAACAGGTTACCAGTTTGTCCATCTCCTCCTGTTTGCTATCGAACAGCTCCCGGTCCAGTTCGTAATGGTACTGCCGGGTGGTTTTTTTCACGAAATTGCGGTATTCTTTACTGGAGAAATAATCCTGCAAATCGCGGTTCAGTGGAATAATTTGCTCGGCGACGAACCATTTGAATGGCTTGTTGTTTTCGGTAACGCATTTTAGCTCAATAGCCCAAGAGACCGTGGCCAGGGAATAGCGAGAGAGCAAATCCCGTTCGATAGCTCTGCGTTTTGCTTCGTAAAGGGGATCCAGATATTTGAACTGGGGGCTGTACATCTGGGCGTTGTGAAAATGTTCCGGAACATTGAGTAGTCCCGCCAATCGCAGGCGTCCGGTCATGATAACCAGAATCTCCATCACCATATCGCCCATTCCCAGCCCGGGATATTTTTGTCCCGGCAGGCGGGGCTTTTCCGGGGTAAACTTTCCCCGGGGATGCTGCATGCACAACCACTCCACAGCCACCACCTCAAAATTGCGTCCGTAAATCCGCGAGGGGAAAGGCGGGTACACGGTGATATGTTTCCGTTTAACAATCAGCTCCCCCAGCAGATGCTGGTTGTCTTTTTTCTCGTAATAGATGGCGATGCGTTGTTTGTAAGGGTCGCGGGTATCGACCACCGTTTTGAAATGATCGTAGCCCCGTTTGCGCAATTCATCGTAAACGCCGTATTTTTCCAGCGCATAGCGAATTCCATCCGGGGAATAAAATCCCAGAAA
The DNA here is from genome assembly GCA_026991005.1 of Calditrichia bacterium. The sequence goes on from JALXCH010000638.1 coordinate 5,171, forward strand.
AAAGGGCGAACTGCGCCCGCTGGGAGGTGCGCCCAGGATCTCCTCGAAATTCAAAGCCAGCTCTTTCTCCTGCAACCGACGCAATTGATGCGTGCTCAGGCGCCGGGAAATCCATTGGAGTCGAAAACGACGCTTGGACATATTCCCTTTACTTTCCTTTTTTCAATGCCCATTTAATGAAATTGTAATACACTTTCCAGCTCTCCGGCCCGTAGCCCCCGGCTCCCAGAATCGCCAAAGGTAACTTCTTCGCCCGCACTAAAGTGAAAACAAATTTATCCCGCTCCAGCATTCCCATTTCGCTAATATCGAAATCGCCCAGAGTGTCCTGAATATATGGGTCGCTGCCCGCCAGGTAAATAACCAACTCGGGACGAAATGTCCGGAACACTTCGGGAAGATGCTCCTTCAGAACACGCAGGTATTCCTCATCTTTTACATGAGAAGGCAGCTCAATATCCAGGTTGTTGATCTTTCGGGTACAATCCACCCAGCTTTCGGCATGGATGGAAAATGTAAACACCGACTCATCTTCTTTGAAAAAGAGCAAATTCCCGTTACCCTGGTGGTAGTCCAGATCCACAATCAGAATGCGCTCGGCCTTCTTTTGCAACTGTATTTTGCGAATGGCAATGGCAACATCGTTAATCAGGCAAAAACCTTCGGCACGGTCTGGATGAGCATGGTGGTAACCGCCGCCCAGGTTAAATACGGGATTTCCATGGTCCAGGGTGTACTGGGTGGCCAGAACGGTTCCTCCCGCCACATAACGAAAGTATTCGAAGATGTACTCATCCCAGGGATTCACGTAATCCAGATTCAGGATTTCGCCGACGTAGAGGGGATTTTTCAATCGGTTTAAATACTCCCGGGTATGCACCAGGAGTAAATCTTCATCGCTTAATCGCGGTGCTTTTAGCACATCCTTCCGGCGAATGAGATGTTCCTTAATCAATTGATCGCGAATTTTTTTAAATTTCATAACATCGAAGGATTGGCGGGAATCGCGGGAGTGGATTGCCGTCATGTATTCGTTACGATACACAATTTTGCAGCATTTTCTTCTGAACCACCACATGGGAGCCCTTTCTTCAGCCCCGGAAATATAGATGCGATTTGGGCAGGGTGCAAGATGGGGATTAAATGGTGAGCAATGCCAAACCAAAACTCGCTTTAGAAAAATAGTTGGGTTAAAGCTCTATGAGAAGGAGGTTTTTCCATATTCTCTTCCGGTTGTATTATAAATATTCTTCGCCTCGCCTGCTGCAAGATTTTAAAAGACACCAAAGCATGATTGTCGAGAATCGTTATTCACTCAATTGAAGAGAGCGTATACCACGCATAGAGTCTTGCAAACAGAATGCTGCCCGATTCGGGTTTTGTGCGTAAGGAATTTAGGGAATGAACGAAAAATTACCCGAAAAAAATTTCGTTATTATTCGTTATGTTATGGTACATATACTCATCTCGTATTTTTTAAAACCGTTCAAGAGGCAGGGGTAATCCACCGTTTATTCTCAATAGAATTTAATCCGAGAAGCGTTTGCCCCAAAATTTTATCCGGTCATCGAAAGTTTTTAACAAATTTCTAAACAATTTTTTATTTGGTACTCCCAAAAGTTTTCATTACATTTTAAACGAGGTTAAGAAGAACTTTCGTTTTTTATTCCGCTTTTGTAATTCCGTTTTTATAAATTTTTATTAAAACAAATCATAAACCACGGGACGTAAACCTGATTTGTCGATTCCGTGCCGGTTAGGTGAAATGTTTTTTGGTGTCAAAAGCTCCCGGTGGGATAGTGTTTCTTTGCTATCTCATCAAAAATAGGATTCGAAATAGTATTCATAAATATACACGGATCACAAATAATGACCTAAAAATACCTTAAATTAACCCAAACATTAAAAACATGGAGAGGAAAATGAATAATGCAAGAATTCCTGGTCATCTGGCAGTATTGGTTGTATTTTTGCTTATCGGCGCCCATTTGATGGCGGGCACCTATAGTGGCGGTTCGGGCACCAGCAGCGATCCTTATTTAATTAGTAACCTGAATGATTTACAGGAATTGCAAAACACTACTTCCGATTGGGATAAGTACTTCACTCAAACCGCTGATATCGATGCTTCTGCAACTTCAGGCTGGGATGGGGGGAATGGCTTCTCTCCCATTGGGAATTACGATAATAAATTTACGGGTTCCTATGATGGAGGAGGGCATACAATCAGTGGTCTTACTATTAGTAGAACGAACATTTACTATGTTGGTATGTTTGGCTTTATAGGCAATAGCGGGACCGTTCAAAATTTAGGTCTAACCAGTGTGGACATACTGGGTGATCAGCAAGTTGGCGGGCTGGCAGGGAATAATTCTGGTAGCATAAGTCATTGTTACAGCACCGGGAATGTTAATGGCGCCTATGATGTCGGTGGATTGGTAGGGTTTAACTACGGCAGCATAAGTAACAGTTACAGCACAGCGGATACTTATGGTGATCATTATGGTGTCGGAGGGTTACTGGGAAAAAATAGCACCAACGGTAGTGTTATTAATTGTTACAGCAGAGGAAGTACCCGCGGAGATTACTATGTTGGTGGGTTGGTCGGAGACAATTACGGTTCCGGTACTGTTATTGATAAAAGTTTTAGTACTGGGAATGTGAGCTGTATTAGTAGTAATTACAGTGACCATTACATAGGTGGCCTGGTGGGACGCAATGTGAGCGGTACTGTGTCTAACTCTTTCTGGGATAAAGAAACATCTAGTATGGAATATAGCGAGGGTGGCACAGGCAAGACCACGAGCGAAATGAAAACGCTGGCTACTTTCACTGATCTCAGTACCTCCGGATTAGACGAAGCCTGGGACTTCGTGACCAATCCCAACGATGATACCGGCAACGACGATTATTGGGATATGGACAATTCCAGTGCGATAAACGATGGCTACCCCTATTTAAGCTGGCAGGATGGCGATGACCAGTCCCTGCCGGTTCAATTATCCAGTTTTACGGCCAGCGTGGGGGACAACAACGCCATCATTCTTCGGTGGAGAACCGAAAGTGAAATCGATAATCTGGGCTTTATTCTGGAGCGAGCAGAAAATGATCCCACTTCGTGGCAAATGATTGCTTCCTACCGAACCAACCCGGCTTTAAGGGGTCAGGGGAACACTTCTGCCGCATCCCAATATTCTTTTACCGATGCCAATGTGGAATCGGATAAATTATATTATTACCGGCTCTCCAGCGTCGACTTTGAAGGTCAGCAAGAAATCTGTGCCACCGTGTATATTCAATTTACCGAACCATCCCAACTACCCGGAGGGGTGGAACTGGAAGCGACCTATCCCAACCCGTTTAATCCTCGCACTTGTATTTCCTACCAACTGCCTCAGCAAATGCAAGTGGAGGTTCAAATATTTGACATTCTGGGCCATTTCGTGAAAACTCTGTTTAAAGGGGAGCAAGCAGCGGGAAACTATCGTCTTTTCTGGGATGCCACAAATGCACAGGGGCAGAAAGTACCAACCGGCAGCTATGTCATTCGCCTGCACACCCCAAATTCCACTCAGGTTCAAAAGATTACATTTTTGAAGTAATGTGGACAGCGGAAATGGTTGGCTGTTGTTAAAAAATCTGATTCATTCCATTCTGCTAAAATTTTCTGCACAGCATTCTGTGAATTCGCAGAATGCTGTGCAAAACAGAGCAGGTGAAAAATTTTTTAAATACTTTAATTTTAGGGAGATAACGGAGATTTCTCTTAAGAGATTTCTGGTCCTTTTTGCACAGGAGATTCTTCGCTCCGCTGGCGCTCCGCTCTGAATGACAGGGGGGCGGCAATCGTTGTGAAATCTTACGGATAGGAACAGGGGTTTATTTTGTTTGAATACCTGGTAAAATGAAGCTGAACCGGACGAATCTTCACCCATTCCATCGAAAAATGAGTTAAATTTTTACCCGGTAAATTTTATTTGGGTTGGTTTTTAATCCAGCTCAATTAATCCGGATTTCCCGGGAAAATTAACGACAATTGGTACCTAAAATAGTTATTGAAATTTTTTCAAAAAAACCGTAATATCTCCTCAGTGTATCAAAAATGTTGGGAAATCGATGTTTCCTCACAACAATTTTTACCACTCTGGTGCAATGGGTATGGAGAGGGGAACGACAGTCCTGGGAACTATGGTTAATAGCTCTATGGTAAAAGAAAAAGGAGGTTTTTCCCGGCAATTTTTACCTGAGGTGTGATGATTAAAAGTATAAATCGTTTTTAATATATTTGTAAAGTTGGGTTATATTCAGAGGACTTTGTCATGAAGGTTAAATATTCTTTTTTAATTTTTCTCTTCGTTCTCCTTTTCAACCTGTTGAGTTGCCATAAAAACAATTCGCCCCTGGAAAATGATAATGAAAAATTGCCTCCGTCAGGTGTCAATTTAATATTGAATCCCTCCTTTGAATTCAACGGAGAACAGTCTCTGAAATATTGGCACGTAGAGGATTGGCCTGAAATCTATTTTTCCAACGATACTCCTCCCGGGGGAGGCAATTGGTCTATCTTTTTGCATGCACAATGGGCTGGTCCCCTTCCCACATCCCCTTCATATTATGTACCGCTTTCGCCCGGAAGACATATTGTAAAATTCTCCTTTTATGGGAAGTCAAAAACAATACCCGGAGCAGCATATTTAATTTTGAAAACCGGGAAGACGCGTGAAGAAATCACTCTAAATATGGTAACAGACAGTATCTGGACTGAATACACCTCCATCGATACTCTGGATATTCAGGAAGGGGATAGTCTTTTTGTCTTGCTGCATGGCGGCAATACGGAAGTTGCGGATGGAATCACTTATTTCGATCTGGTGGACTTAGAGCTCATGGTAAGTGACTAATTTTATTCCAAAAGTGCCTGAGTATACACAAACCCAAATTTTGCCGTCGGTTTGGATTTTAAGTAATCTATAATATTGTTCTGGAATGAAATATCTTTTTTTAC
>JALXCH010000639.1 GCA_026991005.1 Calditrichia bacterium
GTTTTATGATTATAAAAAAATTAACCGCAAAGGTCGCAGAGAATGCGCCAAGACCGCAAAGGGTTTCCAATTTTTAAACCCCAAACAACAAAAAAAACCGCAGCGGAGACTCAAATACCAAAAAACAAATCCCAAATCACAAACAAAATTCCAAATTCCAAATCCCAAATCTCAAAATACAAATTTTTAGGAACTGCAGCTTCAGAAGGTCCATAGGTCCATAGGACTCCTTTGGAGACTCCTTTGGGAGATCCCATTGGGAAACGCAAAGGAAGCGCCAAGAGCGCAGTTGTAGTTCTGATAATTTTGTTTTTAGAAAAAAATTAAGCTTTATACTTAGGTATCAAAAATCGTAAAGATGGTAAAACTACCCATTATATTATCTTATTTTTTTTGCGAACATTGCGAATTCTTTGCGAGCTTTGCGGTTCTAAAAAATAACCGCAGCGCCCGTAACGAACGCGGCGAAGGCTCAAATTCCAAATCTCAAACAACAATCTATTCCCAGGGCTTCACCCTGGGCTCTTCATGTGTGAGTGCTTCGCACTCTTGAGGCAAATTTATTGCCTTTACTTTTTTGCATCTTGATTGGCTTTTTAGAACTTCAAAAAATTGATTTTTTCGCATTAACAAATTGTGATAATTGCACGATCCCACCCAATTCAAATGTTTTAATTCAAAAATTCAAATCTCAAATCCCCCCAAAAAAATCACAAATAACAAATTCCAGAATAACAAGCATTAATTTTTAATTTGAAATAGTTTAGCATGCTTTTGCTTATTGAATTACCTTTTCATTTTTTCATTCGTGTCCATTCGTGTGATTCGTGGGCAAACATTATTTTAATTCGTGGGTAAATAATTCGTGGTCAAATGCTTATTTGTGTGATTCGTGGTTAAATAATTCCTGACGCTTTGTAAGGGATCGCCACGTCGCTCACAGAGCCCTGTCCACAGGATCCTTCGGATGGGCGAGGACAATCGAGGCATCCCTGTCATTGCTCATCCGAAGCATCCTGTCCGCAGAACTCTGCGAGTGGACATTTTACATTTTACATTTTTCATTTTTCATTTTTCATTTTCCATTTCTTATCCCTTCTCCTGTTTTCCGGCAGCATTCTCTTCGTTGGGATTGTAGTGGTTGGTGATGGGGAAGCGGCGGTCTTTGCCAAACGCGCGATGGGTAATTTTAATTCCCGGTGCCGCCTGACGCCGTTTGTACTCATTTCCATCCACCAGCCGAATCACCTTTTTCACCACCTCCGGATCGAACCCTTTGCTGACGATCTCTTCAAAGGAGCGGTCGCGCTCCACATACGCTTCCAGAATGGGATCCAGCACCTCGTACGGCGGCAAGGAATCGGTATCCTTCTGATCCGGTTTCAACTCCGCCGAAGGAGCTTTCTTGAGAATATTCTCCGGAATCAAATCAAATCCCGCCTGCTGATTGCGATACTTCGCTAACTGATAGACCATGGTTTTGGGTACATCCTTAATAACCGAAAAACCTCCCACCATATCTCCGTACAGGGTACAATATCCCACACTGACTTCACTTTTGTTACCGGTGGCCAGCACCAACCAGCGAAATTTATTGGAGAGCGACATCAGAATATTGCCGCGAATACGCGCCTGAATGTTTTCTTCGGTAATGTCCGGAGGCCGATCCCCAAAAATGGGCTGCAATTCCTTCAGGAAATCTTCGAACAATTTTTTAATGGGGATTTCGTAGAAAGTAATCCCCAGATTCTCCGCCAGTTGCCGGGCATCGGTTTTACTGGCGCTGCTGGTATACTGGCTGGGCATGGAAACGCCAATCACATTTTCTTTGCCAAGCGCATCCACCGCAATGGTGGTTACCAGGGCAGAATCGATGCCGCCGGAAACACCCACCACCACTTTGTGGAACCGGTTCTTGTGCACATAATCCCGCAAGCCGGTTTTTAACGCTTCGTAGGCTTCGGCAATGGGATCCAGGAATGGGACGATGCCGCTGGTGGGGAGGTCTTCTTTCTGGCGCAGGGAAACCGGTGCCAGATCGATGCGCCGGATATCCATCTCCGGCGGGACAAACAGCTTTTCCTTGCGCCGCCGCGGGTCGTGCAGTCGTTTGTTGAACACATTGTCCGGATGCAGGGTAATGGTCAACAGACTTTCCTCGAAAGATGGTGCCTTGCACAACAACCGCCCTCCTTCCGAAATCACCATGCTGTTGCCATCGAACACCAGTTCATCCTGACCGCCCACCATATTCACATAAGCCACAATCACATCATTATCCTCGGCACGCACCGAGAGCATCCGATAACGGTCCTGCGCTTTTCCGAAATGATAGGGAGAGGAAGAGATGTTGATAATCACTTCTGCCCCACCGTAAAGGGACTGGTCTCGGGTGGGACCGCCGGGATACCAGATATCCTCACAAATATTAATGCCAATGCGTACATCGTTGAGCACATAATACTGAATTCCCTGCCCGGCCTGAAAGTAGCGATCCTCATCGAACACCCCGTAATTGGGCAGGAAGATTTTGTGATACACCCCGGCAATTTTCCGGTTGTGCAACACCGCCGCCGCATTGAAAATGTCATCTTCCCGATCGACAAATCCCACAATGGCCGTGATATTCTCCGTAAAATCCAGCAAGCGATGCAGATACTCCAGATTATCTTCAATAAATTCCGGTTTCAGGAGTAAATCCTCCGGCGGATATCCCGTTAACGCCATCTCCGGAAAGGCAATAATATCCGCCCCCAGCGAGCGAGCCTGTTCAATGTAATGGACAATCTTCTGGAAATTTGCTTCAAAATCTCCCACAATGGTATTGATTTGCGCTAATGCCAGCCTCAACTTACGCATGCGTCTCTCTCCGCTTCGTTTTTCAATTTAAGTAAATTCCCGGGTGCCCCATTCCTTTTACACGCGACCGCAGAATAAACTTTTAGTGTCCTGTGGCTTGAAAGAGAAACCAGGCACCCGCATTACTTTTCTACAAACCGTACTTGACGAATAACTTCGCAACTAAATGAAAAACCAGTCGTGCTAAAAAATAATCGGTTGTTTTCCTTTATTTGCTTCCTCCCCCTGTCATTCTGAACTCCACCTTGGCGGGGTGAAGAATCTCCCCTGCCCTGGCAGAGCGAAGAATTTACCCCACCTTTGCAGGGCGAAAAATCTCATCGGAACATTCCTGGATTATCTTATGAAATTATCGTACCTTAAAATTCTTTCTTTTTGTTTTTAGCATAATGGTTTAAGTTAAAAATTACAAATAAGTTAAACAAGAAGATTTCTTTGCGGCAGTTTCTCCGGGCTCAAATAAAAAAACCGTCCGGTGGAAACAGTGTGCCCGGACGGTTCTATGTCAAAAGGGGTAAGATTTTGCCTAATCGAACTGGGTGGGAATCTGTTCGGTAACAGGTTTTTGAGCCGTTTTCTGGTAATAATCGTGGTCTTTGGTAAGGTCGTACATGGAAAGCAGCTTCTCCTTGTCCCACACCAGCGCATCCCGGGAGTAATCCGCAAAATCGTAAATTTCGGTAAGTTCGATGGCTTCCCGGGGACACGCTTCCTGGCACATTCCGCAATAAATGCAGCGCAGCATGTCGATTTTGAACACCACGGGATACCGTTCCCGATCGTCCCAGGGGGCCACTCCCCCTACAATATGAATGCAATTGGCCGGACAGGCCGAGGAACACATCTCGCAGGCCACACATTTGGGTCGCCCAAGTTCGTCCTTGTTCAACCGGTGCGCTCCGCGGTATCCGGGACGCGGTACCCATTTTTCTTCCGGATATTGTAAAGTGTATTTCTTTTTAGGAATGTGCCGAAAGGTAATGCCCAATCCTTTTAGAATTGGTGGTAAATATATGCGCTCCCAGAAATTTAAATCTTTTACCTTAATCTTTTTAACTTTCACCATGGCATCTCTCCGATACGGCTCGTTTCTTGTTAAAGAAAAATATAACAATTTGATGATATATTCAAATAGAAAATTAAAATTTGAAGCAAATCCAATCGCTCAGAGGGAGGGTTTCCGCTGTGCACACATTGTTCTCAAACACTTCAATTTCCTTTAATTTTATGGATAAACGGAATCTGCCCCATCCCCACCATTCGCCTTCCGCAATGAATCATCTTTCTTTCGGGAGATTTCTTCACTAAATTTTTCCTCGAACGGAAAACGGAGCGTTCTGAAGAGCCGTTCAGGACGTCAGAAAATGGAATGATGAATCTAACCGAGAATCAACTTAAAGCTCTGGATTTCCAGCGCAACATTGCGCTCATTGCCGGTGCCGGTTCCGGAAAAACCACGGTTCTGGTACAACGCTACCTGCACATTCTGCTTCAAAATCCACACCTACCCGTAGCGGGAATTCTGGCCATCACCTTTACCGAAAAAGCGGCGGCGGAGATGAAGGAACGCATCTTCCGGGAGATTGAACAACGTTTCGCAACGGAATCTTCTCCTACGGCGCCATCGTTGCAGAAGCGGTTATTCACCATATTCCAGCAACTTCACCAGGCGCAAATTTTTACCATCCATGCCTTCTGCAGCCGCCTCATCCAACAGTTTCCCGTCGAGAGCGGCATCAACCCGGATTTTCTCATTATGGAAGAAGTGCAAAAAACGGAATTTCTGGAGCGCATTTTTCGGGATTTTTTTCAACAGTACGGCACCGAACCCGGAAGGACGTTCCCGCTGGAGCGACAGGCGCTGTACGCCTTTCCTTTAAGCACCATAAGGAAATTTTTGAACCTGGTGTACAACCAGCGAGCCATTCTGGAACCGTTTTTAAACGAGGTAGCGGAGCGGTCGCCGGAAGAAATTCAGCAGCGCTGGGAAGCACAGTTCGTCCGGCTGCACCGTTCGGTAGTACAGGATTTTCTGCAAAACCGCACCCTGCAGGAGGCACTCCGGACATTAGCTCACTTAAATCCGGCGCATCCCCTAAGCCAGCTAGTGCACCGGCTATCGCAGAACCAGCTTAATTTAAGTGAACAAACCCGCCTGGTCATCGAAATCATTTTGCGACTATTAAAAAAGGATTTAACCGCGTACAAACGAATTGACTCCAGAGTCTGGAATGGAGAGGGAAGGGAGCTCTTTCGCGAAGCTTCGCAACAGGCCGTAGCGTACGCCCGGGGACTCTTCCCCTGGGATGTGCGCAGCAACGAAGAGTTCGCACCTATTTTTATCGGGTTAGCGCGCATTGCCCGGGACTTCCTGCATTTTGCCAGCGAAGCAAAGGTTCGCTTAAATGCGCTGGATTTTGAGGATTTGCAAATTCACGCCATCCGCCTGCTGGAACAATTTCCGCACATTCGCAAGCAGCTTCGGGAGCAGTATCGGTACGTGCTGGTGGATGAGTTTCAGGACACGGATGCGCTGCAGAGCCGCTTAATTGAGTTACTGAGCGGCGAAGAAGATGGCCGAATACCGCCCGGGAAGCTCTTTTTTGTGGGGGACGACAAGCAGAGCATTTACGGCTTCCGCTACGCGGATTTACGCATTTTTCGCCGATTTACCGAGCGGGTGCTGCAGCAGGGAGGGAATCGACCTTTCCGTAACCCCAATAATGGGGAAGAGCTTCCCGCCAGCGAAGCGGAACGAAAAGGCGTCATCTCCCTTTCCCACAATTTCCGAAGCCATCCTGCGCTCATTGCCTTTTTCAATCATTTTTTTCGTGAAGTGCTCCTCCCGGTCAGCGATTACGATGTCTCTTTCTCCCCGCTTCAGGCTGCCCGCACAGATACCCCAGGCCTGAACAGCGAAATTCATCTGACCGTGCTTACCCAACCGAATTCGGAAGATGCACCTCCCGATTCCCTGCCCCAGAGCGAAGCGCAGTATGTCGCCAGACTCATTCGACGCATCGTGGCAGAAAATCCCCTCCAGTGCCAGGAAGCCACTCCCCGGGGCACAGCAACTCGCCCTTTGCGCTACGGGGATGTGGCAGTTCTGTTGCGGGGACGCACCCACCTGGATAAACTGGTGGAAGCGCTGCGACGGCAGGGAATACCGCATCAGGTGTACAAAGGAAAAGGTTTCTTCCAGCAGCGCGAAGTGCAGGACTTGTATTATTTGCTGAAGACGCTGGCTCAACCGGAAGATGATTTTGCGCTACTCACTTTTTTACGCAGCGAACTGGCGGGGCTTTCGGACGAAACACTTTTCTATTTAAGCCAAGTTCAGGGCAGCAATTATCGGGAACGACTGCAGCGGTTGTGCCAATTTCTACAACAACCTGGCAACCTGTTGGGTACCTTTCTGCCGGAGTTTGCCCGGTTTCTGGAAACACAAGGTGAATCGCCCCACATCCCGGAAACCCAGCAGCACGCCCTCACCTACCTGAACCGGAAACTGGAGGAGTGGCAACCGTTAGCCCTCTCCAGTCAATTTACCCTGCTGCTGGATACGATTCTGGAGGATTTACAGGTGCGTGCTTTGCTGGCAGGACAAAAAGACGGGGCGCAAAAGCTGGCTAATCTGGACAAGTTTGTGCGGTTTGTGCAGGAGTACCAGATGAGCCGCTCGGCGCTGCTTATGGATTTGCTGGAAGCGCTGCAAAGCCAGATGCAGCGGGAAGCACCCGAAGGGGAAGCCACCATCCTGGAACAGGAACCGGACAAGGTGCAAATCCTGACCTACCACAGCGCCAAAGGAATGGAATTTCCGGTGGTCATTCTTCCCTTCCTGAACCAGCGATTTCAGCTCACCAGTCGCCAGTCCATTTTTGTGGATGCGGATTGGGGATTCAGTGTGGTGCCCGATTTTTTACGGCCCCCTTCTTCCGGCAAAACCGAGGGAAACTCCATCCGCTACGAACCGTTCATTCACCGGTGGATCAAGCAACAGGCGGAGGTTCGCCAGCTGGCCGAGGAAAAACGGCTTTTTTATGTGGCAACCACCCGCGCTCGCGACCACCTTTTCCTCATTGGCAGCCTGAATCGTTACAACCGGGTGGAAGAGAGCTCCTATTTGCACTGGCTCACAGAGCGTTACCAGCTCTCTCCCCGCTCCGCAGGAGAGGCACATCAGGAGGTTCCACTGGAGGACGGATACCGGTTGCACACCCACGTTCTTCCGGCTCCGGAAGAAGAGCCTTCTGCACAGCCCGAGGTACCATCCGCTTCCCGGGAAGAGGAGTGGTTACCGGAGCACTGGCTCCCCTTCCAGCATCCCATTCCGGAGCCCCCTGGCTACCAGGTGTACTCCGCCACTCAGTTAATGATTTTCCGGGAAAACCCCCGGCGCTACTTCCAGCATTTTTACCTGCAGGATTATCGAATCTCTGCCCAGCCGGAGAATCTGGAATACGAAGATGAACCCGGGGGTGCGCTGTGGGGTTCGGCTGTCCACAAGCTGCTGGAAGATTTCCCCAGGCGTCCCGCCAGCCAGGACGCACCCAAAATCGACTGGATTGTGCAGCGCTATTTTTCTGCTTTTCCGGAAAATTGGCCCCTGCTCCGCACCCGGTTACAGGAGTTAATGGAGCGCGTGCGCAGCAGTGAATTAATCCGTTGGCTGGAAACACCGGAGCAGTTCAGCGAGTTTTCTGTGGATTTAGCCCTGGAACCGTTTGTTCTACAGGGCATTTTCGACCGCCTGTTCCGCAACTCCCGGGGCGTGTGGGAGGTGCTGGATTTCAAAACCAATCGCATTAGCCGGGGAGAAGTCCCGGACACCGCCCGAAAATACCGCTTCCAGATGGAAGCCTATGCCCTGCTGCTGGCACACCTTTTCCCGGAGCAACCGCACTATCCGGTGACCCTTTATTTTCTGGAACCCATGCAATCCGTGCAAATCCGCTTTACTCCGGAGGAGTTAGATGGCGTTCGCACCCGGATTCACCGGTTGATGGAGCAATTGTACCGGCAGGAATACGAACTGCTTTATGCGCGGGGAGGGATTTCACGAATAGAGCAGGACGGGGAAGAAAATCAGGAGGAAAGGCCATGATAAGGAAAATTTTTACTGCGGTAATGGTTGTTTTGCTGGTCTCTTTTTTGTGGCAATGCCAGCGGGAGCAATCAACGCCCCGGATGCGCCTGCGAGGGCTGGCAGACACGGTGGGATTTGCCCACACCGCCCGGCAGATGGATGCCCTGATGCAACGCATCGACTCCCGTTTTGCAAAGGAGCGGAACGCAGTGTTTCGCATGAACAACATCGATTCCACCACCTACTGGAAATTGGTGATTTCTCCCCACGACGATTACACCTATGCCGGTGATGTGTATCCCTACGTGTTGCAGAATCTCTCTGCACCCACCATCATTATTTTTGGCGTGGCCCACAAAGCCCGCCTGTTTGGAATCGAAAATCGCCTTGTGTTCGACACTTTCACTCACTGGCGTGGGCCGTACGGAAATATTCCCGTTTCTCCCATTCGGGAAGAAATTATTTCTCGTTTGCCACAGGAGATGTATCTGGTTAGCGATAGTTTGCAGCAGGTAGAACATTCCGTGGAAGCGCTGCTGCCGTTCATCCAATACTACCACCGCCGTTTTCAAATTGTCTCTATTCTGGTGCCTTACATGAGTTACCACCGGATGCAGCAAATTGCCCGTCCCCTGGCACAGGTTCTGGCCGAGGTTGCCCGGGAGCACCACTGGCAGTGGGGACGCGATTTTGCTCTGGCCATTTCCAACGATTGCGTTCATTACGGAGACCAGGACTGGGGTGGGAAGAACCTGGCACCTTTCGGAGCCGATTCAGCCGGTTACCGGGCCGCCGTGCGCAAAGACCTCACCATTATTAGCGAATGTCTGGTCGGTGAACTGGATCCCCAGAAAATTAAACGATTTTGCGACTACACGGTAAAGAAAGACAACTATCGGGAATACGCCTGGACCTGGTGTGGCCGCTACTCGGTACCGTTTGGGATGCTTACCGCCTATTATCTGGAAAAACAACTGGACAGAGGGCGCATGAAAGGACGCATGCTGCGTTATGCCACCAGCTTAACCCATCCTCCCATTCCCGTTCAGGATTTGAAGATGGGGCAAACCGCTCCGGCCAACATCCACCATTGGGTGGGCTATGTGGCGGTGGGATTTCGGAACAGATGGTGAAAGGAATGAAAAATGTCCAAAGGATGCTGTGCATAAAATGTAAAATGAAGAATGAATATTTTTATAAAGAGAGTGCGAAGCACTCACACTGGGATAGCCCAGGGCGAAGCCCTGGGAATAGAGAACATCCCAAAAATTGAGCCCTGAAAGGGCGACACAGATGGAATTGAGAATTTTGAATTAAGAATTTTGAATTAAAGGATCCGTGCAGATTTGTAATGGGAATTCTTTGCTTCTGTTTAAATAAACTCACCTCCAAAGGCAGGGGACGAGGCCACGGAGTGGCCGACAGAATTTAGCCCATGGCCTTCTTCCATGAGAAAGATTTACCACTAATCACACAAAAAACCATTTACCAACAAATTTTTGCCCACGAATCACACGAATTAGCACGAATAAAAAAAGGTTTAATTCAGTCGGAAAAGGACCTGACAAATCATTTGTATTTTTTAATTTAACGCTTGTTATTTTAGGGTTTTTGATTTGGAATTTCAATGTGATCGCTGCGCCCGTTGCGGTCGTGGCGGTTTTTTTTGTTATTTGTAATTTGTAATTTGGGATTTCTTTGCGCCTCCTTCGCGTCCTTTGTGGTTTTTAACTTTTTCTCATTTGGAAATTTTTTTGTCCTCTGTTGAAGACAAAAGGAAAAAGAAAAGAAGGGAGACCATTGGACAAAAAATCTAAATTACATCTCAAAAAACATTCGGCTGGCAGGGTACGAGGCCACGGAGTGGCCGACAGAATTTAGCCCATGGCCTTCAGCCATGGGAAATGGAAATCCAACCCATTATTTTTAAGTCCCGCAGGGACGACAGAAACAATTTTGAATTTTGAATTAGAAGGGTTCGTGTAAACCGGCACAATTCGTTGCTGGGAAACAAAACAATTTTCTGGCTGAATTAAAAACCAATAAAAATGCAAAATAGTGAAGATAAAACGTTATTGCATCAGGAGTGCGAAGCACTCACTGGAGTTTGGCTATTTACAGTGTATGTATATTAATTATCTTGACATTACATAAAATTTATCGTATCTTCCGATTAAACATATAAATTGGAGGATACCA
>JALXCH010000640.1 GCA_026991005.1 Calditrichia bacterium
AGTGTGCAAAGAGCGCACCGAAGTGTTGCCGAAGTGATTGGTCTCTCTCAATAAAACTTGACACTGCAGGGCGGATATGTTATATTTGCCCTGCATTTTTGCCGGAGTGGTGGAATTGGCAGACGCGACGGACTCAAAATCCGTTGAGGGTGACACCTCGTGAGGGTTCGAGTCCCTCCTCCGGCACTAACAACAATCTTCGGGTGACACCTCGTGAGGGTTCGAGCTGAAAGGCTCGTTTTACGAGAGCCTTCCTCCGACACAAATTATGAAATTTTGATAGCACCTCGTATGGATTATTGATTGGTCAAAAATAAATCAGAAATTTTTATATTTTCTGAGAATATTTCAGAACAGCGGAATTGGCAGACGCGACTCGTAAAACGAGTTGAGGGTGAAACCTCGTGAGGGTTCGAGTCCCTCCTCCGGCACAAAATCAATAGTTTTTATTATTTTTAGTGAGGGTTCGAGCTGAAAGCCTCGTCCTACGAGGCCGCAGGCCTCGTTTTACGAGGGCCCTCCTCCGGCACAAAACAAAGCAAATTGCCCATTTAATCTACTTTTTTTATTTCAGGATAATTTCCAATGTACTATGTTTACGTCCTGATAAGCAAAAAAGACGGGCTGTTTTACGTAGGGCAAACTAACGACCTTTCCCGACGGGTATGGCGACACCAGCAGGGTTATGTGCGTTCCACCCGGCATCGCCGTCCCATGGAATTGTTGTTTTATGAAGAATACGAGACCCGCTCCGAGGCGATGAAGCGGGAGAAGTTTCTCAAATCAGGGGCAGGTCACGAATACCTGAAAAAGAAATTGGCAGAGGCAAAGCGGACTTCGGAAGATCTTTCTTCAGGATCCTCGAATGAACTAAAATAAATTAGAAATTTTCATCTTTTCTGAAAAGATTTCAGGGCAACGGAATTGGTAGCCGCGACTCGTAAAACGAGTTGAGGGTGAAACCTCGTGAGGGTTCGAGCTGTAAGCCTCGTCTTACGAGGTTTTAAACCTCGTCCTACGAGTTTCTAAACCTTGTCTTACGAGTTCGTAAACCTCGTTCCACGAGGGGGCCCTCCTCCGGCACAAAACAAAGCAAATTGCCCATTTAATCTGCTTTTTTTATTTCAGGATAATTTCCAATGTACTATGTTTACGTCCTGAGAAGCAAAAAAGACGGGCAGTTTTACGTAGGGCAAACCAACGACCTCTCCCGGCGATTATGGCGACACCAGCAAGGATATGTGCGTTCCACTCGGCATCGCCGTCCCTTGGAACTGTTATTTTATGAAGAATACGAGACCCGTTCCGAGGCGATGAAGCGGGGGAAATTTCTTAAAATTGCTGAGTTATTCTATTAATTTTTTCGAAATAATTCAAAATGTATTTTCTACGTACTTGTTCAGAAAATTAAGAACCAGTCTCGTCCGTTCTGAGAAAATTTTTAGAAAATATTTGACTTTTTTATAATAATAGAATATCATTGTTAAAATAAACAACGAATTTCTTGTGAAGTTTGAATAAGTATAGTCATGACGGAAATTAATTCTTCGACAATGAGTCCGGAAAATTACGTATGACCAGGAATTGATAAAGAAAATAAAAACAATTTCTGGATGAAAATGGCTTTTTGAGGGAGCGAAGCCAGCAGGAAATATAACGTAAGGACTGTTCAAGCAATTTTTACCAGGCGTGTGAAAGAGCAGGGATAAATAAAAAAATCACTGTTCATACTTTACTACACAGTTTTGCGACGCATCTTTTAAAGAGTGGAGTTGACTTAAAATATGTTCAGGAACTCCTTGGTCATTAGAGTAGCGAGACTACAGAAAATTATACGCATGTAAGCAAGGCGAGTCTTGTAAAGATAAAAAATCCACTGGATTCATTAACGGAAGATAAAACATGACTTCAGATAAAAGGATGTATATACGAAATAATTCATATGTATTTCTAATTTAGCAGCATATATGCAACATTACGTACATGAAGACATTAGCCGCCATGCAATAATTATAAAAATAACAAGTGAGTGAAAATGGAAATAAAAAAAATTGAAAACCCTTCTTGGCCAGAAGAAAATATAATAAAAATTAGAGATTATAAAGGCCCTCATTTTGTAACAAATCCTGATGAAACAAAACTTAGAGAAATTATTGAGCCTTGGTTGACTGCACTTTTTCAAAGTGAACATTTATCATTATTTACAGGATCTGGAATTTCTATTGCGATTCATTTTCTTGCGAAAGATTCTCCTGGTGCAGGAATGGGCATGATGGAATTTTCTGTATTTAAAGAGCAAATAGAGAAAAAATCAAAAGAATCGGCAGAAAAATCAGGTAGAGGTAAACCCAACATAGAAGATCAAATTAAAACAGTAAATGAATTGATAAAGGGTCTTGAAATTTACATTTCTACCAATGTTTATGGAGCCAAAAAATTACAGAAAAAAATTAAAAAACTAAAAGAGGAATTAAATGCTGGCATTTCAAAATTTGCTAATGCTATTCTTGCATCAGAAAAAAATATCATAAATTCAGAAAGAGATGAACCCGCAGAATATTTAATGAATTTTTTATTAAGCTTTGCAAGTCGCTCTGCTACAAGAGAAAGATTAAACTTATTTACAACAAATTATGATAGAATTCTAGAATTTGGTTGTGAGCTTGCTGGGCTTCATCTTATTGATCGTTTTGTAGGAACCATATCCCCAATTTTTAGGTCTTCAAGGCTGAATATAGATTTACATTACAATCCACCGGGGATAAGAGGTGAACCTAGGTATTTAGAAGGTGTTGTAAATTTTACCAAGTTACATGGTTCGATTGACTGGTGTGAAAAAGATAGAATTGTACGAAGGTTTGCATTGCCTTATGGGGCTATTGATATCAAAAAGTATAACTCCGAAGGAAGAAGTTTAATTATTTATCCAAACTCTTCAAAAGACAGAGAAACTGCCGAGTATCCTTATGTGGAGCTTTTCAGAGACTTTGCCAACGCAATTGTGCGCCCTAATTCAACAGTAGTGGTATATGGATATAGCTTTGGCGATGAGCATATTAATAGAGTGTTAGAAGATATGCTTACTATACCTTCAACACATTTAGTTATTATTGCAAAAAGTGATGAAGGAAAAAGAATAGAAAAGTTTTACAAAAAAACAAAAAGGCCTATTCAAATCACGTTGCTAATTGGTGATCATTTTGGAGATATAAAAACTTTAGTTGATCATTACTTGCCAAAACCTGCTATTGATAGAACAACATATAAGATGGCTGATATTCTTAAGGCAAGAGGTATTATTCAAGCCGAAAAACAAGAAAGTACGAATAATCAAGAAAATCCAAATGAATAGAACACCAATAGAAAATCAGTCGGAACTAAAAATAGGTGTTGTAGAATTTATTGCACCAAATGAAATAAAGATTCAATTGGATGTCGAATCTCCTGACGGAATTGCTGCAAATGCTGGGATTCCTAGGCCATTTCCGAGAATAAACAGTTATGTTTTAATTCCTAACGAGGCTGGATATGTTGTTTGCCAAATAGAGTGGATGACTATCGAACAATCTCCATTTCCTAAAAGAAAAGGGTACCAAGACTATGGTTTGGTAGATTTGCCTTTCCCTATCAGAAAAATAAAGGTAGCACCGCTAGGAATTCTTAAAGTTTCGGCTAATAATAGGTATAATTTTCAAAGGGGTGTTCACTCTTTTCCAAGTATTGGTTCGCCTGTCTTAATACCTACTGATTTGCAGTTAAAATCTATAATCGAATCAGGTAGAAACAGACGTATCTATATTGGAAACAGTCCTATTGCTGCAAATGCAGAAGTTAAAATCGACCCTAATAGATTATTTGGTAGACACCTTGCTGTATTAGGCAATACGGGTAG
This sequence comes from Calditrichia bacterium, assembly GCA_026991005.1. The sequence goes on from JALXCH010000640.1 coordinate 3,893, forward strand.
TGGAAAATCATGCACAGTGGCGGGTCTGATTCAATGGTCGATAGAATCGGCAGAAAAAGAATTAAATGAAGATAGTCAAGAAATTAATGCAAGATTTGTTATTCTTGATCCTAATGGTGAATACGCGAAGGTCTTTGGCGATAAAGCAAAAGTTTTGAAAGTTAATGGTGAAGGTGAAAATGAGTTAATAGTACCTTTGTGGCTATGGAATAGTTTTGAATGGTCTGCGTTTACTCAGGCAAGCACAAGGGCTCAGTTACCTCTTTTAAAACGTGCTTTGCGGGCTATGCGCAATGAAGAATTGAACTTCGAAAATAGTTCCAATATTAGGGCTAAAAAATTTTTAGGCATTTTATATCAATCTCTAATCTCGGCAAAAAATAAAGGAGAACCTTTTGGCGGTCAATTCCCAACCAATAAAAATTATATTGAGAAGTTAGATCGGTGGAAAGTTTCCCTTGAAGGGTTTAATGTAGATAATGATAATTTAAATAATCTAATAAGAATAATTGAGGATCAAATAAGGAATCATCGTATACCATGGAGTAATGGACGGGGATTTGACTATCCTATCTTTACAGAACAAGAAGTACATAATTTAATAGAACACACTAAACAAGCATATTTTTCTTTTGGTGGAAGTGAAACAGAGTTATTGCCTAAAAACGAAGACGTACCTATCCCTTTTGATGGTAACGTATTTATCGACTATTTAGAAGCTCTAGCACAGGAAACGGGTAATGAACAGTATTTGGAATTTCTAATTACAAGAATCAGAACAATGTTGGCTGACAATAGAATGGATTCAATTATTGGAAATAAGGAATCAGTAGAGTTAGATAAATGGTTGGAGAGATATCTTGGTGCAAGTGACTCTTTATCAATTACAATAATAGATTTATCACTCGTACCCTCAGAAATAATACATATTATTACAACTGTTATTTCTCGTATAATATTCGAAGCTTTACAACGATATAGAAAATTATATAAAAAATCTCTTCCAACTGTTTTGGTTTTGGAAGAAGCACACTCTTTTATAACTAAATATAGTGTGGGAACTGATGCAAACGCTTCATTTATTTGTACTAAAGTTTTTGAAAAAATCGCTAGAGAAGGAAGGAAATTCGGATTAAGCCTAGTTTTATCTTCTCAAAGACCATCTGAATTATCGCCAACTGTTTTATCCCAGTGTAATAGTTTTATTTTACACAGAATAAGCAATGATAAAGATCAAGAATTAGTTGCTCGATTATTGCCAGATAATTTCAGAGGTTTGTTGAAAGAATTACCTTCACTGCCATCACAACAAGCAGTATTACTTGGTTGGGTTTCTGAGTTACCTATTCTTGTTAAAATCAGGAATTTACCCCAAGAAAAAAGACCACTATCAGAAGATCCTGATTTTTGGAATGTTTGGAGAAGAAAAAATGATAAAAATGAAGAAGTTAAAAGAGTAGTAGATTGGAAAAAAATATCAGATGATTGGCAAGAAAAAAGCACAGACGGCTAACATTGTGTATAAGTAATGGCGGGCAAAGTGCTAAAAATAACAATATGCGTAAAATCAACAATAGTGCAATAATGAACAAAAGTGCGGTAGAACCCGCCACTACTCATACACATAACCGTTATATGACATTGCTCCGTACTGCCTTAATAAAAAAGTTAAAAATGAATATATTTTGGGTGATTATTATGGACATAAAAACTTTGGTTAAACAAATATCAAAATTTCATAAAAACTATGAAAAAGAATTTCTTGGAGAAAGAATTGAAAACAAAGATACTTATTTAAAAAATTCAGAAGATGCTGTATACTTTATTTTCTCTTATTCATTTTATCTAGGAAGAAGAGACGAAGTATCATCAAAATTTGAAGAAAAGGCAAAGTATACGTTCGAGTCATTTCTAAAAAATAATGATATATTATCCGTTTCAAATTCACGGATAACTGGCAAAGATAAGTTGAAAGAGGACTATTCAAAATTATATGATTTGTTAAAGAAAAATGGAATAAATAAGGAAGGAGATAGATTAATGGTTGTTAGTCTTGTAAATTTAATTCAATCTAACCATGAGAAAAACATATTGAAATTATTAATAGAAAAAATAAAATCAAAAGAAATTTATAAAGCTTATAAAATTCTTGATAGTGTGTGGTCAATTGGACCAAAAATTTCCTCTTTGATATTGAGAGATATTGTTTATATTTATGAATTAGAGAAGTACCTCAAAAAACCAGAAGATTACTATTTTTTACAGCCAGTCGATACTTGGGTTCATAAACTCTCTAAAAAAATAAAACTGATAAACAGAGATAAGATTTACAAAGATGAAGCAAGAGATATTACGGATAAATGTTTTAAATTTGATGTACATCCGATACATTATAATCAAGGAGCGTGGTATATAGGTGCTAATTCATTACATGTTTTATTGAGAAATATTGAGGTGATAAAATGATTATTGGCGGCACTTCGCAACGCTTCGTCGCTTCGCTCCTCGCCCTTATTTCGTTCGGGTCATATAACAAGCGGGAATGCGGTTCTCACTATCAATGCTCCCCCAAATCCTTTGCAATCATTCAGGACTCCAGATACCTGCAATACGTTAGGCAACATTTCAACCCTTAATATGGAGGTGAAAGGTCATGGAAGCGATTCGTATTCATAAGGTCGTTGAGAAGGATGGTGAAATCCTTGTTAAAGGTTTGCCCTGTAAGAAAGGGCAACGTGTGGAGATGATTTTATTGATGGAACCCTCAACTATGTCTGGACGTTATTTGACAGCTCAGAAGCTGCGTCATTCTGGATTGATTGGGCTCTGGAAGGATCGTGAGGATATTAAAGACAGTGCCTCCTATGCACGTCAATTACGAGAACAAGCACAGAGACGCCGAGGGTAAGAGATGATCCTACTGGATACCGATGTGATGATAGACCTTTTACGCCAATACCCACCTTCAGTGGATTGGTTGAATTCCCTTGGGGAAGAGGAGATCATTCTGCCTGGATTCGTGGTCATGGAACTGATTCAGGGGTGTAGAGACAAGACAGAGCAAGAGAAGGTGGAAAGGGTACTGGGAGCCTACGGGGTGGTTTGGCCTTCACCAGAGACATGTGATAAAGCATTATCGTTATTTACCCGCTACCATCTCAGTCATGGGCTTGGGATTCTTGATGCTCTAATTGGTCAAATGGCCTTGTCTCTGGATTTGCCTTTATACACTTTTAACCAGAAGCATTATGCGCCTATACCTGACTTGAAAACTGTGCAACCCTATGATAAAATTTCTCAATGATAAGCAGCTGAAACGTCGTCTAACATGGTGTATGCGGTTCGCCTTCGTTCACCCAAATGCTCGGCTTCATTTTCCACTTCGCATACTTGCAATACGTTAAGCGCGATGCCAAGCCCAACTAGAAATGTGAGGTGAAATGAGATGGTTACTCGGACAACATTAAAGCATTTGGAACAACAAATAACTCGGCTGTCAATGCGTGATAAACTTAAACTGATAACTTGCATCTCCGAGCGGCTAAATTTTACACCGCTGGATATAGAAAAAAAGGGAACGATTCCGAGGCATGGCACGGCAATTGCCCCGTGATGCCAGATATTGAAAGGTATCATCTCAATTGAACCGCCCCTCCTCGGAATATGAAGTCGAGAGTGTATTGCAGCGCCGTTTTTACTCTGGACACACAACAATGACAGGGATAGATGAAAACACCCGTGATGAGTTATGTTGATTATATTCGGAGTGCTGGGTGGGTGGAATGTATTTAATTGCGGCTTTTTCTGAATTATCGGATGAGTTCAATAATTAGGAAGCGTAAGAGTACCAATAAAAATTACGAAATTTGACATTTTTATAAAAAAGATATAACCACAAAAAAATTATAATCAATATATATACCATAGGAAATTTAAGTTATTTAATATGAAATGGGCGAATAAAAAGGTGCCCCGATCAGAAATTTTCTTGACATTTCTGGGAAATAATCCTATAATTCAAATTAATTTTTATGCTGTAGTGAGAGCCATGTTAAATCGTTCCGTTCTTTTACTGAATCAAAATTACGAACCATTGACCATTTGTAATGTCAGGCGTGCCATTCGGCTCATTTTTATGGGGAAGGCGGAAATGGTGGAAAAGAATTCCGGGTGGATACACACCGTGAGCCAGGAATTCCCCATCCCCAGCGTGATTCGTCTTTCACGCTTCACCAAAGTACCGCGCAAGCGCATTCAACTGAATCGGCGAAACTTGCTCATCCGGGATGATTACACCTGCCAGTACTGCGGACGGAAAACCCATCCCTTAACCATCGACCATGTTATTCCCAAGCAGTACGGAGGTAAAGATACCTGGGAAAATCTGGTAGTTGCCTGCCTGGCCTGTAACCATAAAAAAGCCAATCGCACCCCGGAGCAAGCCGGGATGAAATTGATTAAACAGCCCCGGAAACCTCATTATTTTTTCTACTTGCAAAAAATAATTGGAGTAAAAGACGAGCACTGGAAACCCTACCTCTTTATAAAAGAATGAGCAATCTGGTACAGTTTAAAGTACCCCATTTAACGATTTGATATTAAACGAATTATGTGTTCAGGAACACTTTGTATATCAAACCAAATTTTTATTTTGTAGCTTTCCATCCCGTAGAAATTAGTTTATATTGATGCGTTTTTTGAATGCGGAATGAGGTATGAAGTATGTTAAATATTCAGGGAAAACGCATACTTAGCGGAATTCAACCATCCGGTGCATTGCACATCGGAAATTATTTTGGTGCAATTCGCCAGCATATTGCTTTGCAGGAGGGGAACGATTGTTTCTACTTCGTGGCGAATTATCATGCGCTCACCACTATTCAGGAGAAAAAGAAGTTAGAGGAAGCAACCTTCCAGGTGGCGCTGGATTATCTGGCTCTGGGATTGGATCCCCAGAAAGCCACCCTCTTCATCCAGAGCGATGTACCCGAGGTTACCGAACTGGCCTGGATTTTATCCAACGTAACCCCCATGGGCTTGCTGGAGCGCGCTCATTCTTACAAGGACAAGCTGGCCAAAGGCATTTCCCCCAATCACGGATTGTTTGCTTATCCGGTGCTGATGGCAGCAGATATTTTGATTTACGATTCCGAGTTGGTTCCAGTGGGCAAAGACCAGAAACAACACCTGGAAATGACCCGCGATATGGCCATTAAATTTAACAACATTTTCGGAGAAACTTTTGTCATTCCTCAGGATTTGATAATGCCCGAGGTAGCCGTGGTGCCGGGGATCGACGGACAAAAGATGAGCAAAAGTTACGGAAATACCATCGAGATTTTTCTGGATTACAAAGCATTGAAGAAGAAAGTGATGAGCATCGTCACCGATTCCACTCCCCTGGAAGCACCGAAAGATCCGGATAAATCCAATGTTTACAAGCTGTACCGGTTGTTTGCTACTCCGGAGGAAGATCGGGCGATGCGGGAGAAACTTCTGGCAGGCGGGTACGGCTACGGCCATGCCAAAAAGGAATTGATTGAAAAAATCTGGACATATTTCGAAGCTGCCCGCCAGCGACGTGAAGAATTGCAAAAAAATCCGGATTATGTTCGGGAAGTACTCCATCGGGGTGCCGAACGTGCCCGGGAAAAAGCTGCCGAAGTGATGCAACGTGTACGCCACCACGCCGGTATTCTGCGCTTCCGACCCTGAACATTCGGCAGGAAAACAAACCACTTATTTTAATACATCGTCGGTATATATGCCTTATAAAATTAAATTGCCAGTTTTCGAAGGCCCTTTTGATTTACTCCTTTACCTGATCAAGAAAAACGAAATCGATATTTACGATATTCCCATTGCTGAAATAATTCGGCAATATCTGGAATATCTGGAACTGATGCAGATTTTGGATCTGGATGTAGCAGGTGAATTTATTGAAATGGTGGCAACGTTAATGCTCATTAAAGCACGTATGCTGTTACCCCAGTACGATGAGAATGGCGAGGAGATTATCGAAGACCCCCGCAGCGATCTGGTAGCTCAACTTCTGGAATATCAGCAGTTTAAGGAAGCGGGACGGAAATTGGGCGAAATGGAGCGCTGGAATCGCAAATTCTTCCCACGGGCGGTTCCGGTAGAACATTTTCAGAAAAAGAAAACACCGGAAGAACTGGAGTGGGAAGATGTTTCCCTGTTCGACTTGCTCACTGCATTTAAACGCGCGCTGGAATCCATGCCCAAAGTACGGGTGCATCAGGTAAATGTGATTAAAGTAACCATGGAAGATCAGGTGCGGTTTCTTTTCCGGGAAATCGGTAACCGCCCATACGCTCTGTTTGGCGAAATTGTCCGCAAATTAGCCTCCCGGCTGGAACTCATTGTAACATTCATGGCCATCTTGGATTTGCTCCGACTGGGATTCCTTTCTGCAAAGCAGTCGGAGATTTTTGGTGAAATACGCCTGGTTCCTTTGCAACCGCTGGAATTTTCGAAATACCTTGCTATTCGAGACAGCCACTCTTTAACCGCATCCGAAAAAGCAGAAATTGCCTCGGGCCAGGCGGAAAGTTCAAAATTAAACGCGCACTAACTGAATTGGCAATGATGGACAAAAACAGGAAACCGAAAACGATTCCAATTGCTGAAGAGAAGAAACCGTACGTGGCGATTGTGGAAGCGTTAATTTTTAGCTCCGACACACCCATTACCACCCAGCGTATTCGGGAAATTTTAACCAATCTTTCTGGTAAAGATATCCAAAGCTTTGTGGCTTACCTGAATGCCCGCTACGAGGATGAGGGGCGAAGTTTTCGCATTCGGGAAATTGCCGGTGGCTACCAGATGTTTACTCTGCCGGAGTTTTCGGCGTATGTGGAAAAGCTGTACGAGAGCAAGCAGCGAAACCGTTTAAGTGCCAAAGCTCTGGAAACCCTGGCCATCATTGCCTACAAGCAACCCATTACCCGCCACGAAATTGAGGAGATTCGCGGGGTAAACGTGGATGGAGTGGTGCGCACGCTGCTGGCGCGCAACCTGATTACCATTGCCGGACGAGCCGAAGCGCCAGGTAGTCCCTTCCTGTATAAAACTACCAAAAAATTCCTGGAATATTTCGGATTAAAATCGCTGTCGGATTTACCGCGCCTAAAGGAAATTGATGAATTGATTGAAGTAGAAGATAGAAGCAGTCCTTTTCATGAACAAATTATAAAAGAAATATCGCCGTCGGTTTTGGGGATAAAAGTGACGGTGAATGGGGATAACGGAATAACAAAGATTGTGGGTAATGGAAAAGAAAAAAAGAACAATTCGACTTAACCGATATCTGGCGATGTGCGGAATCGGTTCCCGGAGGAAATGTGATGCGTACATCGCAGAGGGACTTGTAGAGGTAAACGGAGAAGTGATTCAATACATGGGGGCGCAGGTCGATCCCGAACGGGATGTGGTTAAATTCAAAGGCAAAGCGGTTCGCCCCGTAAAAAACTTTGTGTACATTTTGTTGAATAAACCGCTGAGGGTGGTTACGGCGGTTTCGGACGACCGGCACCGTAAAACGGTGGTGGATTTAATCGGCATCGATGAGCGCATTTTTCCCGTGGGACGGCTGGATTACAACACCACCGGCGCATTGTTGCTCACCAACGATGGCGATCTGGCCTACGTGTTGGCGCATCCCCGCTTCGAGGTGCGCAAGATTTACCGGGTGTTACTGGATAAAAAGATTCGGGCCATCGATCTGTACCGCTGCGAACATGGGCTGGAGCTGGACGGGAAAACCACCGCCCCCTGCAAAATCAAAGAACTGCGCATCATCGATAACGGTAGCTATCTGGAAGTGGAACTGCACGAAGGACGAAATCGGCAGATTCGCCGCATGTTCGAGATGTTGGGATATCGGGTGCGCGAGCTCCATCGGGTGGAATTTGCCGGACTGCGGGTTACGGATATGCGAGAGGGGCAGTGGCGCCTGCTCACCCGGGAGGAAATCCAGCAACTTAAAGAAATGGTAAAGAACAAAAAATTTCTGGTTCAAGGAAAAGATAATGGATTCGGAAAAAAAGATAAAAATAGCCATTGATGGACCGGCAGCCAGCGGGAAGAGCACCACAGCGCGGGAAGTTGCCAATCGCCTGAATTACACCTACATCGACAGCGGTGCCATGTACCGTGCCGTAACCCTGAAAGCATTGCAGGAAAATGTACCGGTAACCGATGAGCAGCGGGTAGCAAAGCTGGCCGAAAAATTGAAGATTTCTTTCGGCTCTCATCCGGCGAAAACCATTATTTATATGAACGGAAAGGACGTCTCCGATGCCATTCGAACTCCCCGGATTGATAAAAACATTAGCCCGGTAGCAGCAAATCCCCGAGTGCGCGAAATTCTGGTGCGCAAACAGCAGGAATTAGGACGCCTTGGAGGGGTGGTGATGGACGGACGGGATATTGGTACCGTGGTTTTTCCCGATGCCGAACTGAAGATTTACCTGGTTGCCAGCGTGGAAGAACGGGCTCGCCGCCGTCTGAAGGAGTTGCAGCAAAAGGGACAGTCCTTGCCGCTGGAAGAGATTATGGACGATATCCGCTACCGAGATGCTCAGGATATGGGGCGCAAACATGGACCGTTGCGCAAAGCCCCCGATGCGGTGGAAATCGATACCACCCACCTCACCATCGACCAGCAGGTGGAAAAAATTGTAACGCTGGCACAACAAATTATTCGGGACCCGTAGTTCCCTCTTTTTCCCCATTACGGAACAATTATCATCTTGACTCATTTTTAATTATTCCATATATTTAGATAATTTAAACTGTGGAGGTGCCACGGCGTAAATAGATTGTTACGGTTGATTGTAAGGCTTAATTAAGTTCGAAAAAAAGGATTTGTAATATTTTGCGGCTTAATCTTTTTCACCTTACGCTGTGGCTTGTAATCGGCCTTATAGGGATAAGTGCGGCCAGCGGGGTCGGTTTCCATCCGCCGGAACAGCCTCCCGGTACGGTTCCGCTGTTCGAAAAACAGTATCCGGGATTATCCCATTTCTTCGTCGATTCCACCATCTTTCAATCCCCATTTAGCAGATTCAAACGCACGGTGCGGCTGGATAGTAGCCAGACTCGAATCGAAATTCGGGAATTGCTGTACGATCGGGATTACCGACTGCCCGCGATGGTCGATCTGGAGTATTACGTGCGGCAACGTTTGGCGTTCGACAACCGGGTGAATTTCATTAAAACAGTGCTGAAAAATTTACAGGTACGGCAAACGGGTGGTGGCGGAGGAATTGAGCTCAACATTCCGGTGCGCATTAAAAGTAAAGCGTTTAAACGCATTTTTGGAGGCGATAAAGTCGGTTTAACGGTGACTGGGAATATTTCCTTCGAGCTGGCGGGACGTACCGAAAACCGCGAAGGCTCGGCGGTAACCTCCTTCGAGCAGCGCAACAACTTCAGTCCCCGCTTTAAACAAACCCAGCAATTTCAGGTAGAAGGACGCGTGGGCGATAAGGTCAGTGTGAAAGTGGATCAGAACAGCGAAGCCACTTTCGACCTGGAAAATACCCTGCGCCTCACCTACACCGGTGACGAAGATGAAATCATTCAATCCATCGAAGCCGGAAATGTGAACTTAAGCCTTCCCAGTACAAATTATGTTTCCACCTCTTCAAAACATCAGGGATTGTTCGGTTTAAAAACCCGGATGCAACTGGGGAATTTAAGCTTTGTGGGAATTGCCAGCCTGGAGCGTGGGCAAAAGCAGAAAATCACCAAAACCGGAAAATCTGAAGAGAATGTGTTTCGTTTGAAGGATACTGAATACGTGCGCAATCGCTTCTTTTTTGTGGACGAAATTTACGCCGATCATTTTGAATCTGGTTATGATCCCAGAACTATGATGTGGCAACCGATAGGTGGTGGGGATGCTTATAAGATTGCCCAACTGGATGTCTGGATCAAAGTCAAAAATACCGGTGAAGATGCTCGGGAGGGCTGGGCTGTACTTGATCCCGATTCCGTCAATCCGGATTCCCTCGATAATCTGGTCCCCATCCCCGGCAAAATCCAGCACGCCTATTTTAAACGGCTGGAATTGTACAAGGATTACAGTTACGATGAATACCGGGGATTTTTCTGGCTAAACCAGAATGTGGATGAACAGGATATTGTCGGTGTTGCTTACAAAACATATGGCGGTGTTCAGAAAGGAATGCTTTTTAACGAAATAGGGGATTCCACCGTCGTTTTGCTGAAACTGGTAAAACCGGAAGCAGCCAAACCGGACTATAAGGAGACCTGGAAGCTGGCCATGCGCAATGTGTATAATCTGGGGGCTTCTCAGATTAAACAAGATGGGTTCGACGTAAAGATTCTTTACACTAAAACCGGAGAAAACGTGGATGTTCAGCCCGAAGGGGAGAAAAAAACGTTCATCTACTTAATGGGGCTAGACCGACTGGATGAACAGGGCAATTTTGTAGATGGTGGAGATAAAAAAGTGGATGTTGGCAACGGCAATATTTTTAAATTGGACGCCGGTTATCTCATTTTCCCCTCTCTGCAACCTTTTGCACCTCCAGACTCTAGTGCTTTTAAAATTCACAAAAGTTTGTATGTAAATATTTACAATATTAAAGACCGTAGTCAGGAGGAGAGGGAGCATAAATTCGATATCGAGATTACTACCAGTTCTGCTTCTACCACATTTAATTTGGGATTTAATGTGCTGGAAGGTTCGGAGGTGGTGCGCTTGAATGGGCGGGAACTGGTGAAGGATAAGGATTACATCATTGATTATTTTGGTGGTACGCTGCAGATTCTGGCGCCGGAAGCCCGCCGGGCCGATGCCAATGTGGAAATTGAATACGAACGTGGGAATCTTTTCCAGCTGGATAAAAAGACTTTGCTGGGTGGGCGTATGGAGTACGACCTGGGCGATCGGGGATTCATTGGTGCCACGGCATTGTATCTGAATAAAAGTACGTTGGATCAGCGGGTACGCCTGGGGCAGGAACCGTTACGCAATTTTGTATGGGATGTGAATACCGCACTGGATTTTAAACCCAACATCATTACCAAAATGTTGGACAAACTCCCCATTGTGGAAACCTCTGCTGAAACCAAGCTGCACATCGAAGCGGAATATGCCGAGGTTAAACCCAATCCCAATACCTTTAACGAGAAAAAATTGGGTGAGAATAAAGGGGTTGCCTACATTGATGACTTTGAGGGGAGCCAGCGCAAAACCCCGTTGGGAATCATCTACAAAACCTGGAGTCCGGCTTCGGTTCCGGTGAGATTTCGCATCCCGGAAAAAGGGATTGCTTACGACATTGATGTAAGTGATGACGAGATGATGTATAAAATGGACCGAAGCCGGGTGCACATGTTCTGGTTTAACCCTTTCAATCAGGTACCAATTAAGGACATCTGGCCCAATAAAGATGTGAACGCCCAGACGGGAACCACCACCAATGTACTGGTGCTGCAATGGAAGAACGATAGCATTCCGGATAGCCTGGCCTGGGATGGCATTATGCGTTCCACTATTAATTTCCCGGATCAGAATAAAACCAAGTTCATTGAATTGTGGGTCAAAGGAGATGTCGGGCAGATTAATATCGACATCGGACGAATTAGCGAGGATTTCTACATCCGGGAAAATACATACAATCATCAGGGGAGAAGCTCTTTACGCAATTTGAACACTGAAGATACGAATCTGAATGGATTGCTGGATGAAGGCGAAGACGTGGGATTGGATGGTGTACCCGATGGGCATCCCAATGATGATCCCTTCGATAATTGGCGACCACCACTGGAAACCAGTCCCCATTTTTTAATGATAAACGGTACCGAAGGAAACGGACAGGCTAAAGGTGCCAAGTATCCCGATACCGAAGACCTGGATGGAAGTGGTGAAGTCAACCTTACCAATGAATATTTTACCTATTCGTTTAACCTGGCAGATTCCACCAGTCCTTATATTCAGGGAAGTACTCCCAAGGGATGGCGACTGTTTCGCATTCCCATTCGAGCCTACGATCCAGAATTGGTGGTGGGGCAGCCGGATACCAATTTCCGGGAAATATTTTATGTGCGCCTCTGGATAAACGATTTACCCATGGATGGGCAATACCATACTATCCAGATTGCCACTTTCGATTTTGTGGGAAATGAGTGGGAAGAAATTGGCATGGCCGAAAGTGAAGATGCTCCTTTTGTTCGGAACGATTCCCTTTTTAGTATTGCTGTTTACAACACCGAAGAGAATGCTGACGAAGTGGCAGGTGGTCCGGAAGCATACCATTCGCCGCCCAATGTGACGGGAATTCGAGACCGCATCACCAAAGCCATGAGTAAAGAACAATCTCTGGTACTGCAATTGCGCTATTTACCACCCGGTGGAATTGCCGAAGCTAACAAACAATTACACGAAAATATGAATCTGATTTTTTACAAACGTTTGAAACTATTTGTTCATGGCGATCGCAACCTGCCCGATCAGGATTCGCCACTGGAATTTTTCCTGCGTTTTGGTTTCACCGAAAGCATTTATTACGAAATAGGCGGGAAGGTGTACCCGCATTGGGATTCCCGCAACCATCTGGATGTAATTCTGGACGAATTAGCCAAAACGAAATTAGAGAAATATTTCACAGGAGATTCCATTGATGGTCAACCGGTATATTTCCGGCGCGATCCCCATAACCCGGAAAAATATTTCAAAGTGGTAGGAAAACCTTCCTTACGGAAAATCAATTTCATGATCATTGGTGCCCGCAATGTCGGTGACTTGACCCTTACCAACACCGAAATCTGGATTGATGAGTTGCGCGTAACCGATGTGGAGCGGGATAAAGGCCGGGCCATGCGTTTGCTGGGTGACCTCACCATCGCCGATGTGGGAAATGTGCGTGCCCAGTGGGAAGTGGTGGATTCGGATTTCCGTCGCATCGAAGACCAGTTCGGTTCCGGAAGCACCATGGAACGGCAGCAGTATCGGGCGGGGCTGAAATTACACAAATTTCTGCCCTCTTCCTGGGGATTTCAGATTCCTTTAACCGGAAGCTATGTGCGTTCCCGGAAAATTCCTAAATATTATTATAACAGCGACCAGCTTACCCTTTACAAACCCCGCACCATCCAGGACCGAGTAAAACAATTTTTTGGACTTGGTGAACTGGACCCCGAGCTGGAAAAGAACAGTACCATTTCCGAGCAAAAATCGCTGGGACTTACTTTTAAGCGGCGAAGTACACCCCGCTCCCCCTGGTACCTGCGCTATACCATCGACCTGTTTACTCTGGATATGGATTGGAGTCGTAAACATTCCAGTGATCCCCTGAACTTGCTCAATGACCTGGAATCGTTAAGTGCCCAGTTGCAAGCCAGTGTACCGTTTGGGAAGAATAATTTTATCAAACCGTTTAGCTGGTTGGGGAACGGTCCCATTGTTCGGGCACTTTCTACGCAAAAATTGTATTACACTCCCAGCAGCCTTTCTGCCAATATCTCAATTCGGGATAACGAAGAAGTCAAACAAGCCCGGCTGGAAGAAAAAGCAACTCGGGTTACCCGAACCAATTCATCTCGCTCGGTAAGTCTGGGATACACTTTGTTTCCCAGTATCACTTTCAACTACAAGAGGGACTACCAATCCGATGCTACTCCCAAAGGATATCGGGCAAAGGAATTGATCGAAGCTATTTTCACGCAGGGAGATTTTGGTATCGATAAAGTGATTAATCAGAATTTTGGTGTTAATTATATGCCCCAAATTGCTTCCTGGTTATCGCCCAGTTTTAAGTACAATTCAAATTTTAACTACAATTTTAATAATTTTAAATTAAACGAACGTTATTCTAATCTACAGGTAAGCCGTCAGATAGGAGTAAGTCTGAAGCCCTCTATGCTTGCCAATAAAATTTATAATCCGTTAAAGAGTAAACTTAAGCGTCGCACCTCGCAGCGTCGAACAACCAGCCGCGGAGGTCCCAGGCGAGGTGGACAGCCCACACCTCCCGGGAAAAAAGGTGAAAAATCCGCCGGAGAAGCGGACGAGGGTGTCCCCGAAAAAGCCCAGCTCGAAAAACCCGGAGCTATTCCCGGGAAGAAAGCAGCACCCAAAGAAAAAAAGAATGTACTGGGGCCTGTGTTTCGCGCCATTAACCCCCTGATGCTGGTGTGGCGGTTTTTTGATGCCTGGAAATCCATTAGCCTGGATTACCAGCTCCGCGATAACTATTCCCATTTCAACATCGACGGGTTACCCACCTGGGAATACCAATTTGGTTTTTCACCCAATCCCGGAGTGGGTACCGATACCACACACGGCAAAATTCCCCGTTTGCCTACTCTGAAAAATACCAAAATGATTAATGGGAGTATGAGTTTTGATTTGATAAAAAATCTGTCCACTTCCTTTAAATACAATTACAATCGGGATTTTAACGACAATAATCAGCAGAAAACGGAAAATGTTGCCTCCACCTATTTCTTTATGGGAGATGATCCCGAAGCCAATCGCAAGCCCTGGATGCAGTTTATCCCGGATTGGCAATTACGCCTTACCGGGCTGGAGAAATTGTTCCTTTTCAAACGATTTGCTAATTCCATTCAGGTGGAACATGCGCGTTCCGGGAAATTTACCGAGAGCAACCGCTACGACGAACAGGGGAAAACACGTGATAACTGGAGCTATTCCAATAATTTTGCTCCGCTTTTTGGGATGACTGTGAACACAAAATGGGGTGTCACCGGGAATATCCGCTATACGAAATCCATAAACTATAATTACACCGCTACCGGTGAAGATAGTAAGAGCATCCGCTCCGGGCTGGATATTACCCTCTCTTATTCTCGTTCCACCGGTTTTCGCATCCCGCTTCCTTTCTTACGGAAGAAACGCCTGAAAAACGAGATGCAGTTTAGTCTTACTTTTAATAGTACCAGCGATATTAACTGGGCACGGCGGCCATCCATCGGGCAATTTGACTATGAGGAACAGGCGCGCAATAAATCCCTGAAGATTAAACCATCGGTAACCTATCGCTTTAGCCAGAAGGTAAACGGAAGCATGTTTTTTGAACGGTCGGTAACGGAAAACAAACGCACCGGAAAGTATTCCTATTCCGAATTTGGAATTAATGTGAATATAGCCATTCGTTAACGAAATAGAAAAAGCTCTGGAATCGAGTTCCGGGAGTATCTAATTTGAAATTTGAACCATAAACCGGGTAAAAGGTTAAACACAGGATGAAAACCTACATTGCAATATTGGTGCTGTTGGTGAGTGTGGTTCTGGGATGGGGCCAGGAAGGGTTTGATGGAAAACGGGCGTTTCAGTGGCTGGTACGCCAAACCCAATTGGGACCGCGCAATCCCGGTTCACCCGGCCACGCAGCCTGCCTGAAGATGTTAACGGAAGAGTTAAGCCGCTATGCCGATCAGGTAAAAACGCAACCGTTTACTTTTTATGACAATCAGATTTCTTCTACCTTTACTATGTACAACATTATTGCTTCTTTTCAGCAGGATAATCCCTCGCGGATCATGCTGTGCGCCCACTGGGATACGCGCCCCCGTGCCGACCGGGATAAACCGGAAAATCGTCAGAAACCCATCCTGGGAGCTAACGATGGTGCCAGTGGTGTAGCGGTGTTGCTGGAGCTGGCGCGCCTTTTACCCGAACTGAATCCGGAGGTGGGCGTGGATATTGTACTTTTTGATGGTGAAGACTACGGGCGGGAAGGACATCTGGAGCATTATTGCCTGGGGTCGCGCTATTTTACCAGCAACAACAATCAGTATTTCCCACGGTTTGCCATTTTGCTGGATATGATTGGGGACAAAGAACTGGAAATACCCATTGAAGGATACTCCCGGGATTATGCCCCCGATGTGGTGGAACTGGTATGGAATACCGCCGAAGAATTGGGTTACACGCAATTCTCCAGACGATTTCAGGGATATGTCTTCGACGACCACGTGATTTTAAACCAGGGGGGCATCCCTGCCATCGACCTGATCGATTTTGCTTATCCGGATCTGTCGAACCGCTACTGGCATACTTTACAGGATACACCGGATAAATGCTCGCCCAATAGCTTACAGGTTGTGGGTGATGTTCTGGTGGAGGTTCTGAAAAAATTAACGCCATAGATAAATGATTCTGGAAGGGTAAAAAATACTGTAAAAAAACAGATGTAAATCGGAAGAGTTTTGGTGAACAGGTAGGTAATGGGTGTAATTAAAAATTCCCTTTTATTCTTTGTAATTTGAAATTTGTAATTTTCATATTTGTTATTTGTTATTTGAGATTTGTCATTTGTGATTTGTTATTTGTTATTTGTCATTTGTGATTTGCTATTTGTTATTTGGGATTTGTTATTTGGGATTTGGGATTTGTGATTTGTTATTTGTTATTTGTTATTTGAGATTTGAAATTTGGGGATTTTTTCAAGATGAAGAAAGATACATCCCGGTATTTACAGGTACGGTTGGAATTGAAAGGGTTCGATCCGGAACTGCTCTCCGGGATATTGTTTCAGCATGGTTGCCTGGGGATTGAAGAACTGAACGACAGCATCTGGTTTGTGTATTTTCCGGAAGATATGGATTCGGCAGAGATGAGCCGTTTACTCAATAGTTTGCGGAAGGTAAATCCCGGATTTCACCCGGAGCAATTTTACGCAACGGTATTACCGGATGCGGATTGGAACGCCGAATGGAAAAAACATTTCCATCCCCTGCAGCTAACGGAACGCATCTGGGTGGCACCACCCTGGGAGGTTCCCCGGCTTTCCTCCGGGCAAATTCAAATCATTATCGACCCCCAGATGGCTTTTGGTACAGGAAGCCACGAAACCACCCAGCTTATGGTGCAGATGCTGGAAAAATATCTGAAACCGGGTTATTCCGTGCTGGACGCGGGTACCGGTTCGGGCATCCTGGCGCTGCTGGCCGCAAAATTGGGCGCCCGGGAAATTCTGGGATTTGACATTGAACCGGAAGCCATCGATAATGCCCAGCATAACGCCCAGCTAAACCAGATTACCGGAATCGAGTGGCGGGTAGGGGGAATTATTGTGGTGCCTGAACAGCGGTTCGATCTGGTATTAGCCAATATTAATCGGGCAGTGTTGCTGGAGATGCTGCCAGAATTGGTTCGGCGCACGGCTCGCATGCTGATTCTCTCCGGAATATTGATTGCTGATGAATACATACTTCTGCAGCACCTTCCTCCGGAGGTGACTCTGGTAGAAACCGCTCATAAGAACGAATGGAGTGCGTTAGTACTGGAGAGGAAAGATGAAGCGTAATCACAAAGATGTAAACCCAGGGCACGGAGTTAAAGGAGAAACATTCAAAGAGTTCAAGGTAAATCCACGCTGGAGCCTGTTTTACCTTCTGACCCTTTATTCCTTGCCTTGCTCCGTCTTTGCAATGTAATTTTGGCAGGAATCGAGGCTAATTTTTAGGCACATAGAGCATCCCAATACGTTGGCCAGTAACGGCGACATGGGAATTTCTGGAACCGAAAAACGGAGTGATATATGAAAAATTTATCTGTTCGCAGTGCGGTACTCATGTTCTTCCTATGGGGAGTGATGGGATTATTTTTTATCTCCTGTCAGGAAGAGAAAGGCAGCACCGAGCCCATCCCGGAATTTGCCATCGCAGAAGTGCACATTCCGGGGCTCATCAGTAAAAATTCCCGCGAGACTATTTTATTTACGTCCCGGGTGACCCATCCCGAAGGACATGAGGGAATTACCAAGGTGCTTCTCGTGTTGCAGAATCCTACTACCGGTGAGGAAGAACTGGTGGAGTTGTTTGATGATGGAGGTGCAGAACACGCTTCCATGGACGTGGTGGCTTTCGATCAAATTTACTCTTTCGGTATTATTCCCCGGGAGTGGACGCTGGAAGCAGGAACATATCAGGCTTTTGTACGAGCCATCGATCGGCATGGAAAGACAAAGGAGAGCGAGGCGCAGTCCTTCCGGGTGGTGGTGAACGCTCCGCCGCAGATTAAGAATATTCTGTTCCCCGATAGTATTGTTTCAGGAATGCCCCCAACTCCCATTGCAGTGACGGTTCAGGACAGCGATGGGGTGGATGATGTGCGCTGGGTGGTGCTAAAAGGCACACCACTGGGGGAAAAGGTAACGGCGTTTCTGGACACTCTGTACCCACCGGGAAATCATTCCCCGGTATTCGATCAAAATATCGATTCCAGCTATGCTGCGGGGAAAAAAGGCAATTATCGGCTGGAGTTCTTTGCAGAAGATCAGGTAGGAGATACTTCCACCACTGTGGTTCGATCTCTTTTCATAGAAAATACTCCGCCAAGAATTTTCGATAACAAAATTCCGGATTCCATGCATCTACCACCCCCAGGCTATTACAACATGGCAGTGGTTACGGTGAAAGTTCGAGATGGGCAAAGTCTGGCCGATATCGACCGGGTGTACTTCGATTCCTATCTTCCCGGCGGTGTTCCTTCCTCCGGTAATCCGTTTATGATGTATGATAACGGATTACCCTACGATCCGGACAATCCGGTGGCGGTGGGTGATTCCGTGGCAGGCGATGGAATCTACACCTTGAGTATTTTTCTCCCTGCCACTGCTTCTCTGGGAACCTATCACTTTTTCTTTTATGCTAAGGATAAAGCCGGGAATACTACCGCCGCTTTGCCAGATTCCATTCTGGTGCTCCCTATGGGAGGAACGCCGGCAAAAACTCAATTGCCCTTTAAAGCAGGCGCTGTACCTCAAAATCTAAAAGTCCAGTAACCATGGGAAGAATTGGAGTGTGTATGAAGATATTATCCTTTTTTATGGCGATGTTTCTGTGGAGTAGCGCTTTATTTGCGCAAATTCCGTTACATTACCAGCTGGATGTTGCGCCCGATCGCTCGGGATTGGTAGGGAACGGAATTACCGATTTGCGTGTGCATCACGATTCGTTGTTTGTGGGAACCGGTTACGGGTTGAGCCTGACCGAAGATGCGGGATTTCACTGGACAAATTACACGCCCAGAGAATACAAAAGGAAGGGCGGCATCTCCGCCCTGACGATTGCACCCGATGGAACGGTGTGGATTGCCACCGGTTACGACACCACTGTGGAGAATAACCAGACGCTGGCGGTTGGAGGCGGATTGCGCTATCTAACTCCAGGTACCAGCGAATGGGTGTACATTCCCCAGCCGAAGGATGCCGTTTCCGATACCATGGGAGGAATGAGTCCCACCACAACCGCCGTGCAGAATATTACCTTCGACATTGCCGTACGGGATACCGAAATCTGGATTGCCAGTTTTGGCGGGGGAATTCGCCGCTCCCGGGACATGGGGCAAACCTGGGAAGTGGTAACCACCGATGGGAAACCATTCAGTGCCCTGAAATATTTGAACCACCGGGGCTTTTCCGTGATGACCGAAAATGGAAACATCTGGGTGGGGACGGCAGATGGCATCAGCAAATCCACCGATGGCGGGCAAACCTGGACGCGCTATCGGGTGGTGAATTACCAGCCGAAGGAAGGAGGAATCTCCGGGAATTGGGTGATTGCCCTGGCCTACAATCCCTGGGATGGCAGCGTGTGGGCCTGTACCCTCACCACCGGGGGAAATGAATTTAATTCCGTAAGCCGCACCCTGGATGGGGGCTACACCTGGGATAATTTGCTGGTGGAGGAATTAAGCGATGGCACCTATCCCCGTGCAATTGCTTTTTACGATTCCGCCGTATATGTTGCCACCGAAAAAGGGGTGTTTAAAAGCATCGATGGGGGAGAGAGCTGGTACCTGTTCCCGCAAATTACCGACAATGTGAGCGGTGAAAAAATCCTGACCACTAAATTCTATTCAGTGGCCACAGCTCCTTTCCTGAACGGGCAGCATCGCCTGTGGGTGGGGAGTGCCGATGGGCTGGCGCTGACCACCAACAACGGGTACCAATGGACCATTTTTCGGAGCTTTGTTTCCACCCGAAAGCGCACCAAACCTGCGGTGTATGCCTATCCCAATCCGTTTTCCCCGCGCCGGGGAGATTATATTCGCTTTCAGTTCGATATTTCCAGCGAAACCGAGGTGAAGATCGACATCTTCAACTTCGCCATGGAAAAAGTCATCAGTCTGCGGGAGTTCGAGGCGGCGCCGGTACAGGGCACCTACGATCGTTCTGCCATCTGGGATGGACGAGATAACAACGGCCGGATGGTGGACAATGGGGTGTATTTCTTCCGCGCCGAAATTCAGGGAAAGGTGACCTGGGGAAAAATTGTGGTGATTAATTAATCGGATTCAATCTGCCAAATGCGAAAATAACTGTGAGGACAATAGAATGCGTAAAATCAGCATCTTTTTTCTTATACTGGGAATGATGGGGACGGTACTGGCCGAGGGGAATGGTGGTTATGCCGGTGCTTTTTTGCGGATGGGACTGGGAGCCCGCGGCATCGCCATGGGAAATGCCCAGACGGCCGCTCCTCCGGATGGTTTCGGATTTTTCTACAATCCTGCCTCTCTGCCCGAGCTTCGATCCATGTCCGCTAATTTCACCTACAGCTTCCTCTCGCTGGACAGAAAAATGAACTACGTGGGCATCTCCACACCCCTGAAACCCAACGCCGGTTTCTCCCTGGGCTGGATTTTTAGCGGGGTGGGAGATATTCAGGGGTACAATTCCATCGGAGAACAAACCGGTAAAATTAATCACGGGTATCATGCCATTTATTTTTCTTTCGGCGCTCAAATTATTCCCAACCGCTTAAGCATTGGAGTAAATGCCAAATATTTAAAGGAAAGCATATCCGACGAAGAGGGAAGCTACGATTACGGCGGTTCAGGATTTGGCGGAGATCTGGGAGTGCTCTTCCGGGTACGGGAAGGATTGTATCTGGGTTATTTAATGAAGGATGTAAATGCCAAGCTCAAGTCCAATACCAACGATATTTTTGAACAAGGGATGACGCTGGATAATCAGTTCCCTTTAACCAATGTGGCTGGTATTTACTTCCAGACACCCTGGAAATTCCTGCGCCTGGCGTACGATTTCGAATGGAGCACAGCCGGTACGGAGAAACATCACGCCGGGGTGGAGTTTGCCATTCCCCAGGCAGCGGCACGTTTCGGGTACGACCACAACCACTGGACCCTGGGAGGTGGCTTGAATATCCATACCGCTTTTGGGATGACAGCTGTTTTGAATTATGCCTTTGTCAGTTCGGTAGTGGATGAAGGAGCCAGCCATATTTTTACCTGGGAGCTGGCTTTTTAAAGGGACTTTCGTTTAGAATGTAAATAGAAATAGTGAGCTAAATTTTAGGAAGGGCTTTTAGATGAAAAAATGGAGTTTTCCGGGAATCTGGAAAATAGTGCTTTTAATAGGATGGCTTTACGGTACAGGGTTTGCCGGTATCACGGGAATGGCGTTTCTGAAGGTTGGGGTAGATGCCCGGGCGGTGGGAATGGGCGAGGCATACACGGCCTTTGCCCGTGATGCCGCTGCCACGTTCTGGAATCCCGCAGGATTGGCAGGTGGCGTACACTCCACAGTGTTTTTTCATCATAATCAGTGGATTCAGGGAATCCGGGGAGAGATGGGAGCCCTGGCGCTGGTACGCCGGAAATCTGCCTGGGGATTTCATGTGCGCAGCTTTAATGTGTACGGAATTGAGGTGCGGGACAGACCGACCAGCGAGCCGCTGGAGGAAACTTCTGCCCACTACTTATCGGCGGGAATTTCTTATGCTCGTCGGTTATCGCAATCGTTTCATGCGGGGATAACGGTGAAGTACCTGTACGAGAAAATTTTTGTGGAATCGGCAGGAGGTTGGGCGGTAGATGTGGGTGCCACATATTTGCCGGGGATTGCTGGTTTGCGTCTGGCGGCAACCCTGCAAAATTTGGGAAAAATGAACCGCCTTTACCAGGAAGCAACGGCTCTTCCGGTAATAGCCCGGGCCGGGGTGGTTTACCGTTTCCCCTGGGATATGAAAACGGTGAAAGTTCAGGTGGCTGGAGATGGGGTGTACGTGATGCAGGAAGGACTGCGATTCCATGTAGGGAGCGAATTGCTTTTTCTTCGGCAACTGGCAATTCGCATGGGAGGAATGTTTGGGTATGAAACCCACACCCTCAACTTTGGGGCGGGGCTGGTGCGTTCCTCCTTCCGGCTGGATTACGCCATTGTTCCCTTCAACAACGATCTGGGGGTAACACACCGTTTTTCGGTGGCGTTTCGGTTATAGAGGAAAACAGAGCTTAAGTGCAAAAGTTGTGTAAAATTTGCTTTTTTTGAGATTCTTTCCGGTTTACTAATTCTCGTTTTTAGTCCTGAACTAACCCCAAACATAACTGATAAAGAGTGGATCATTCTGTTTCATTGGTTGGCATCCCTGGAATTGTTGTTTAATCTTCTTTCGTCATTCTTCTTGAATCAATCAAAAAAAGGTCCCTCAATTAAAGTACACGTATTTTCTACCATGGGATGATTTTCCGGGATTTTTTGAATTGTGATGACTAATTGACGAAATCTTTAGTTAAGGCTGCAGCAATCATTAAGTGAATGAGAAAAGAGAAAGAAATAAAAAATTTATCGAAAAAAATCTGAAGTGAAACATTCCCTGTAATAAATAAAGAAATCATAGAATTATTCCCTGCAAAAATACGGAATATTAAGAATTATTCCTTGTAAAAAGTCGGAAAATATAGAATTATTCCTTGCAAAAAATACTGAATATGATTATCTTTAACAAAAACAGGGGACATTGTACGTATGAAACGCCTGGCAATGGAAGCGCTCATTCAATGGAAAAACCGTGCTTCGCGTAAGCCTCTAATCCTGCGAGGAGCACGGCAGGTGGGTAAAACCTATTTGTTAAAAGAATTTGGAAAACAATATTTCACAAACTATCATCATTTCGATTTCGAACAAAACAAACATCAATTAAAACCGGTATTTCAGAATTCACTTCAACCAAGAACGATTCTGCGCAATCTCGCTCTGCTGGCAAACAGGGAGATCAATGTGGAAACAGATCTCATTATTCTGGATGAAATTCAACATATTCCCGAAGCGTTAACTGCTTTGAAGTATTTTCAGGAAGAAATGCCTCAGGTTGCCGTCGTAGCTGCCGGGTCGTTATTAGGGATTACCCTCTCCGATGTATCGTTCCCGGTGGGCAAAGTCGAATTTTTAAATCTTTATCCCATGACTTTTGAAGAATTTCTAATGAATTATGGAAATTCGCTGCTGTACGATGCCTTTATGGAGGGAAGTAAAACGTTTGCTGGTGAGGAAGTGGCTCATCAAAAATTACTGGAAGTGCTGAAGGAATATTATGTGGTGGGCGGGATGCCGGAAATGATTGCTTCTTTTTTGCAGGAAAAAGATAATCCGGGAATTTTTAAAACCATCCGGAAAAAACAATTAGATCTGTTGAATGCGTTAAAAGCGGATTTCAGTAAACATTCAGGCAGAGTCAATGCATTGCACATTGCGTCTGTATATGATAACGTTCCACTGCAGTTAGCCCAATATGTGGATGATTCGGTAAAACGATTTCGATTTAAAAGTGTGGTTAAGGGAAAAAAGGGTTTTGTGGAATTGCAGGGACCCATTTCCTGGTTAGAAAATGCCCGGTTAATCATTAAAGTTCTTATTGCTAACCGTGCCGAATTGCCGATTAGAGCTTTTTGTAAAGAGAATATTTTTAAGTTATATTTAAATGATATTGGATTGTTGGGTGCTGTTCTGGATATCCCTCCTTCTGCAATCATTCTGGGCGAATTTGGAATGACCCGGGGATTTTTTATGGAAAATTTTGTGTCAATGGAATTGTGGGCGGCCACGGATGCACCGTTATATTCCTGGAATGAACGAAATTCCGAAATCGAGTTTTTGCTCCTTAAAGACAATCATATTATTCCCGTGGAAGTGAAATCCGGTACGCGGGTAAAATCGAAAAGTTTGCTTCAGTACATTAAAAAATATCAACCCCCATACGCCATTGTTTTATCGGAAAAGAATTTTCACCGAAAGGATAAGCTCCGCTTCGTTGTTCCTCTCTACTTTGCCGGGAAACTGCCGCAGATGAATTTTGATTTGTGAGTAGATAAATCGAAATCTGCCATTGGTGGTAATTCCAGCTTAATTCTTCTAATTTTGGAAAAAGACAAACCAAAATTCTGAAGAGAAAAAAGTAATTGACAACAGCGAATTATTCCTCATTGAAACAATGCTATTGGTAACTCTTCCCGCCCGGAGTTTTTCTTCTTCCTTTATTCTTATAGCTCTTTTCCTTAAATTTAAATCTTTTGTAAGAAGATTACGGGAATTAAGTAACCGATGTGGAAAATAGAAGCGCAGGGAATCGCTCAACAGTTTAATCGAAGAATGATTTTTAAGGATATCTCCTTTCGGGTGCACAGTGGGGAATCCCTGGTATTTACTGGCCGGAATGGTTCCGGTAAAACCACCCTGGTACGGATTCTGTGCCAGCTTATTCGACCCTATCGGGGAGAAGTGCGATTCCTGCGGGACGACCAGCCTGTTCCGGGAGACAAAATTTATCCTTATCTGGGATTGGTCGGTCCCTACCTTCAGCTGTACAACAATCTAACCGCTCTGGAGAATTACACCTTTTTTGCCCGCATTCGGGGGTTACCGGTGGATTTGCCCCGCTTTCGGCGCTGGATGGATCGACTGGGACTAAAAGGGCGAGAACTGGATGAGCTCCGAACCTACTCTTCGGGAATGTTACAACGGGTTAAATACGTGATGGCGCTGTTCCACCAGCCGGAAATTCTCATCCTGGATGAACCCACATCCAATCTGGATGAGCAGGGAGCAGCCATTGTGTACGAGATTATGGAAGAACAAAAACGGCAGCATATTTTAATTTTAGCCACCAACGAACCGGATGAAATTCACTTTGGCGATTATGAGGTGAAACTTGCTCAATAAAGCGTACATTGTTTTCCTGAAGGATTTACATCTGGAGTTTCGCACGCGTTACGCCATCAATGCCATTATCATGTTTGCCGTAACCACCCTCACGGCCATCAGCTTTTCTCTGGGGCCGGTGCGTTTGCGCAGCGAAATTATGGCGCCGTTGTTGTGGGTGATTCTTTTCTTCTCCGCGATGTCTGGGCTTTCCCATATTTTTGTTCGGGAGGAAGAGCAGCAAACCGCGGATACACTGCGTCTGGTAACAACACCCAATGCGGTGTTTTTAGGAAAATGGTTCTTCAATGTGCTGCTATTAGCGGGATTGGAAGTGATTATCCTGCCCCTTTATTTTGCCATGATGAATGCGGAGGTAGCAAGTGTGGGGATTTTTTTCATGTTCATCGCCCTGGGAAGCGTGGGACTGGCTTCCGTTTCCACTTTGATTGCTGCCATCATTTCCCAGGCCAGTGCCCGTGGTGCCCTGTTTGCGGTGCTATCCTTCCCTATCTCCCTCCCCATTCTAATTTCTGCCATCCACGGAACTCGATTAGCGATGGATGGTACAACATTTTCTAATTGTATCTCAGATTTGCAGGTATTATTTTCTTTCTCAATTGTGATTATCACATTATCCTTGATTCTATTTGAATTTATCTGGAGAAAGTAATGGGGTTAGATAGAGATTGGTGGAAATATCTGTTAACCGGCTGGATGTTTCTGGTGATTGTCGGAGCATTTTTGTACGCACCACCTGCAAAAGGGCTGGGACAAACTGCCCGCATCATTTTCTTTCACGTACCCTGTGCCTGGGTGGCAACACTCTCCTTCCTGATTTCCGCGGTGTACTCCCTGCGATATTTGCGCAATCCCAATCCCGAATATGACGTCTGGGCTTCCTCCTCGGCACAAATTGGTCTCATGTTTACCATCCTGGCCACCATCACCGGTTCCATCTGGGCCAGTAAAATCTGGCATTCTTACTGGAATTGGGATCCGCGAGAAACCTCCATCTTCATACTGCTACTAATTTATGCGGCCTATTTCGCTTTACGCTCCGCTATTGAGGTGGAAGAACAGAAAGCGCGCCTGGCGGCGGTGTATTCCATTATTGCATTCGTCACGGTCCCGTTTTTCGTCTTCATCATCCCGCGAGTCTATCAATCCTTGCATCCCGATCCTCTAATCAACCAGCAGGGAAAAATTCAAATGGATAGCCGAATGTTGCAGGTCTTTTTAAGTTCGTTGTTGGGATTTACAGTGCTGTTTTACTGGATCCTGCGATTGAAAGTCCGCCAGGTATTCATCAAAATGAAAATGAGTGAACAAAATACACTGCTTTAAAGAGGGTGCTAACCATGAAAGATATCTATGTGGTGCTGGTCGTTTGCTTAATCATCTGGGGAGGAATTAGTAGCTATCTGTTTTATCTGGATCGCCAATTGAAAAAGATTAACCAGAAATTAGAATTTTTAAAGGATGAAAGTAACGAATCATAAAATGGAGTCCCGGTTATGAAATCGAAATATGTCATTGGAATTGGAATAATTCTGGTGTTCATCATATTTGCTGCCATAAACTTAAGTAAATCGCTTACTCCTTACGTTTCTCTGGAAGAAGCCAAGAAAAGCCATTCGGTGGTTCAGGTTAAGGGGAAACGGATTGAAGGGAGTGAATTTTACGATTTACAGCGCAAGGTGTTAATTTTCCGCATGCAGGATGACAATGGTGAAGAGTTCGAAGTGGTGTATCACGGAGTGAAACCGGCCAATCTGGAACAAGCCACCGAAGTGGTGGTGATTGGCCGTTACGAAGAAGGGAAATTTTTAGCAGATCAACTTCTGGTTAAATGTCCTTCCAAATATCAAGCAGAAGGAGCCTCGTAATGATAAGCGGATTGTTATCCATCTCACTGGCCTTTATTGCCGCAGCCGTCTCCACCGCTGCCTACTGGCTTTATTATAAAGAACAGGACGAACGCTTTTTCCGGCTGGCCAATACCGGATTTATTTTTATGGGTATTGGGGTAATTCTGGCTTCGTTGCTGTTGTACTACAACATATTCATTCATAATTTTCAACTCAATTACGTCTATTCTTACACTTCCTCTCGGCTTTCCACCTACTATTTAATTTCTACCTTCTGGGCGGGGCAGGAAGGTACGTTTTTGCTCTGGCTGTTGTTTGCTACAATATACGGTTTAATATTGATTCGCAGCGTTGCCCGGGAAAAACCGCTGGTGATGTTCTTCTTTATGCTCATCAACCTGTTTTTATTACTTATTTTAATGAAAAAAAGTCCCTTTGCTTACATCTGGCACACCCATGCGGATGTTCCGGTGGGATTTACCCCGGCGGATGGCGCGGGACTGAATCCCCTGCTGGAAAATCCCTGGATGATTATTCATCCGCCGGTAATGTTCATCGGATATAGTTCCACGATGGTGGTCTATGCTATGGCGATGAATGCCATGGTGCTGCGCGATTTTTACGGCTGGATTAGGGAAGCACGTCCCTGGGTGATTTTTTCTACCCTCATGCTGGGTGCTGGAATCATTCTGGGAGGATATTGGTCCTACGTCACTCTGGGTTGGGGTGGCTATTGGGCCTGGGACCCGGTGGAGAATGCTTCGCTGGTTCCCTGGCTGTTTACGGCGGTGTTGTTGCACGGATTGGTGATTCAGCAACGGCAGCGCGGGTTGGTGAAGACTAACCTCTTTCTGGCCGGAATGTCTTTTATCGCGGTACTCTGGGGTTCTTTCCTTACCCGTTCCGGGGTACTGGGCGACTTTTCGGTACATTCTTTTGCGGAATCGGGAATGAACCTTTATCTGGTGGTATTTGTGGTGTTCTTCTCGGTTATCTTCCTTTATCTGTTCTTCAAAACCTTCCGGGAAATGGAGGGCAAGAAATTCGCCGAGGGATTATTCAGTCGGGAAACGTTCATTTTAATCGGAATGCTCACCATTCTGCTTACGGGAATTGTGGTTTTCGTGGCAACTTCTTCCCCTATTTACACGCGTTTGTTAGGGAAACCTTCCAACGTTTCCACCTCTTTCTACAACATCATCAGTCAGCCGGTGGCAGTATTTTTACTGTTCTCCATGGCGCTGGCACCGCTCCTGGCCTGGAAGGTCTCGGCGCTGCGCAATGTGAAAGTAATTGCGATTAGTGCCGCTCTCGCCGCAGTCATTACGGGAATTTCCGTTGCGCTGGGACTCAATCATCCCATGTCCATCCTGCTGGTATTTCTGGCACTTTTTACCATTTTTACGAATGGATGGGTTATCTGGCAGTATCTACGCAAAGTGCCGGTAAAAGCGGGTGCTTACCTGGCCCATGCGGGAATCGCCCTCATGATTATTGGCATTATTACTTCTTCCTGGTACGATACCAGCGAAAAGGTTACGCTGCCCGCCGGAGAATTTGTAAAAACCCGTTTCGGTTACGAAGTAGAGTTCGTGAATTTCGTACAAAGACCCGATGGGAAAGACCGGGTAAAATTGCTGGTAAAAGCAGGCAATAAAGTGTATGAAGCCGAACCGCAATTCTATTACAGCGATTACACCAAGAGCTATATGATTTCTCCCCATGTTCAGGTGGGACTAAAGAAAGATGTGTACATCTCGCCTATCTCTTTTATGCCAGCGAAATTTGGAAATTCCCGCAAGGTGATCCTGGGGCAGGGAGAGACGCAAACCATCAACAATCTGTTGATTACCTTTAATCATTTCATTACCGGAGATCATGAAAGCGGTGCCAATATGACGGTAAAAGCGGATATCACCGTAAACGTTACCGGCAAGGATGGTTCCCGGGAATATGAACTGCAACCTGCCATGTGGTACGAGAACGGCAAATTAACTTCGAATTTGGTGGATATTCCCGGTACGGATTACAAAATCAGAATCGAATCGCTGGATGCTACATCGCATCGGGTAACCTTCTTGCTGCAATCTCCCGCTCCAGGTCAGGAGAAACCCCGGGATATTCTGGCAATAGAAGTGAGTGAGAAACCGCTCATCAGTATCCTCTGGTTGGGTTCTGTTATTCTGCTTCTGGGGATAGCGATTTCTCTATTTGACCGGGGAACCCGTAGGGACAATTAAATGCGAGCAATTTCCGATTATTATTTTATCAATAATTAAATTTATTTATGAAATAACGCTACTCCTTAAAAATTAATACAGTGGATTAAGTTTTAATAACGCCCTTTCAGGGCTTGAATTTTTGATGAATGTTCTTTACCTGGGGCTTTGCCCCAGGCTATCTATATGTGAGCGCTTTGCGCTCGGGGTATTTATAACCTGTGAATTCATCCTGGATAGAAATGTGAAAATGAGACGGATAGCATTCCAAGAAACATTTTAATTCAAACATAATTTTTTTAAATAGCAAGTATCCCATATAAGTCAAACATGCCCAGCATTTTGCAGATAAACAAACAGGGTAAAGCTTTTTGCAAGATTGTTAACCATGGATTAACACATTTTTTTCTCTGGAACCAAACCGGTGAGCGTATTTAAAACCAAAAATTACCGGAAAATGCACTGCATGAAACATACCTTATTCATCTGGAGCTTGATGGCATTTTTCCTGCTGGGCACGGGATGTCATCGGCAGGAAAAAGAACAAAATATTATCGCGCGGGTGGGGCCGGAAGTGATTTCTGCGGAGGAGTTGCAGGAGAGTCTCATCCTGGAGCCGCAATATCAAACCCGCGCACCGCTCTCCCGGGTGTATCAAAGTCAGTTGAACTACCTGATTCAGCGCAATTTTCAGTATCTGGCTGCCCGGGAGGTGCATCTGGACACCATGCCCGAGGAGGCGTACCGGTTAAAATTCATCGAAAAGCAGGAGCTATTTAAAGCGTTTATTAAACAACGGTTTCTGGATACTTTGCGGATTTCGGACAGCGATTTTCAGGAGGGATTGAGGCGGTTTCAGGAAAAACGCCACGTGCAGCACATTTTTACCCGGGACAAAATCCGGG
>JALXCH010000641.1 GCA_026991005.1 Calditrichia bacterium
AATGAATTTTACGATTGATTTTTTTGGACGTGTAGCGGTCTTCCACGCTAATCACGGCATCGTAACTCCCGGCAGGAAGTTTAATTTCGGTAATAAACGTCTGCTTGATGTCCCGCGAATTGGTTTCCTCGAAATGGGCGGTTTCAATAATTTTCTTCTCCCGGTGATTGTACACCGTTTTTTTCAGGGCGTTGGAGATGAAAATTTCGTAATCAATTTCGGCAACAAATTTATTTTTCTTTTTTACGAAAGTGAGGTCATCGTTCATCATTTGAATATAGAGGCGCACAAGGCGCTGACTGCCATCGGGGGTAAAAGAACGGAAAATTCCTACCCGGAAAAATGGCAATCCAATGCCGCTCAGTCGGGGACTGGCCATGTATTGCGCCAGCGAAACAGTAAGAGCCAGAAGTACTCCCAGGATTGTAATTTTAACGAACTTCATTTTTCCTCCACTACCTGTCCCATCAGTTGATATTCCATGGCATCCGTAATTTGAACGCTGCAAAAATCGCCGGGTTTTATTCCGGCAGGAAGAGGTTCAACCAGCACCTCGTTGTCAATCTCCGGAGAATCGGCGTAGGTTCGTCCCACAGCATACCCTTCTTCCGGATTTACTTCATCGATTAGAACTTGATAAATTTTCCCCACTTTTGCAAGATTTTTCTCCAACGAAATTCCTTGCTGGATTTCCATGATCTCCCGGTAGCGTTCCTCTGCCACTTCCTGCGGAGGATGTGGTAACGCGTAAGCAGCCGTGCCTTCTTCGGGAGAATACACAAACACCCCCAGCCGATCGAACCGCGTTTCCTGCACAAATTCCTTCAGCGCCTGGAAATCCTCTTCCTCCTCGCCGGGGTGTCCCACAATCAGGGTAGTGCGCAAAGCCACCTCCGGGATGCGTTCCCGAAACCGGCGCAAAATCTCCCGAATGCGGCGGGCACTCCCACCCCGCTTCATCACCTGTAACATGTGGTCGGTGATGTGCTGCACCGGTAAATCCGCGTACGGCACAATGCGGGAACTCTCTGCCATCAGTTCAATCAAATCATCCGGGAAGGTGGTGGGATAGGTGTAATGCAGGCGAATCCAGTGCAAACCATCCACTTTTTCCAGTTCCTGCAATAAAGGAAGGATGCGCTGCTCGCCATACAAATCGATGCCGTAAAATGTAGTGTCCTGTGCAATCACAATGAGTTCCTTCACCCCCTGTTGAGCCAGAAGCTCGGCTTCTCGCACAACATCTTCCATGGGACGGCTCCGGTGCTGCCCGCGAATCAAAGGGATGGCGCAAAAAGCGCACTCGTGGTTGCAGCCTTCGGATATCTTAAGATAAGCGAAATGTCCGGGACGAGCCAGCAGCCGCTTCTCGTAAAGATGTTCGGGAGCCTGAGAAGAGAGATTTAAATAGCGAAGGATGTTGATAAAATCCTCAGTGCCAAAGTAGGCATCCACCTCCGGAATCTCCTTCCGAAGGTCACGCATATAGCGCTGGCTTAAGCAGCCGCACACCAGCACCCGGGTATCCTGTTTGCGCTTTTTAATCTCCCCCGCTTCCAGAATCGCTTCGATGGACTCCTGTTTAGCCGGAGTGATGAAGCCGCAGGTGTTAACGATGATGGTATCCGCCTGAAGCGGATCGTCCGTAAACTGCACTCCATTGGCTTTAAGCTGCCCCATCAGAATTTCCGAATCGTACACATTTTTCGAGCAGCCCAGGGTGGTTACATGCACTATCCGGGGCACTTTATTTTGTTGAGATTGAATGTTCATTTTTTCATTCTTTCCCTTCTTCATTTTCCCACCTTCAATTTAGCCACCTGGTACATTCCGGTTAACCGTGCAGGCCAGCTTATGGCGCGTAAACGAAGCATCTCCCATATGTGTCCCACACCCGGCTCCAGTTTGCGTCGAAAGGTCTTAAGCGAATCCGTACCGTACACCGGAATTCTCTTCAGTGCTAAAAGCTCCTCATTCCCGGTGCGTCCCCACAAATTGCGGCACCCGAAGCGATACCCCGCCTGGTACGCCATCCGGCGGATGCGCGCATTCTGCCGCCCAAAGGGATAAGCCACCACGGTTACCCCGGCACCCGTCAGGTTTTCTAATACGGTACGGGATTCCTCCAGTTCCCGGCGAACTTCTGCATCATTCAAATAAATGAGGGCTCGATGGGAAACGGTATGGGAACCCAGTTCCCAACCGGCTTCCCACAGATGCCGTAACTGGTCATCATTCAAATGGCGGAAACGGATTCCCCCCAGATTGGCGTCCCAGGTATTCCACTTCCCCCGATACCCGGTAACAACAAACACCACGGCGGTAAATCCCACCTCCTGCAAAACGGGAAAAGCGTAGCGGTAAACCGATTCGTAACCATCATCAAAAGTGAGGATAATTGGCGGTGCCGAATGGGGCTCTACTTTGTGCCAGTTGCGGAAGGTTACCGTATGGTAGCCTTGTTCACGCAGCCATTCCATCTGCTGGCGAAAATTTTCCGGAGAGACCACATTTAATCCCCATTCCTTTACCGTATCGACTTTATGATAGGTTAAAATGGGGATGGAAGCGAGTACCGACGCTCTATTCATTCTCACCGGGATTTAAATCTTTAATTTTCTGTTTGAGGTCTGCGACGGGAAGGTTGGCAATTTCTGCCAGAGTCTTTTTGACCACATATCCTTTGTACACCGCCAATCCTTTAGCCAGATACGGATCGTTTAACACCGCATTTTCCAGCCCCTCTTCGGCAATGCGCAGAAGGTAGGGCATAATAGCGGCAGAAAGTGCCCGAGAGGCAATTCGCGGTACCGCCGATGTGATATTGGAGACGCAGTAATGGACGACATCGTGCAGTATAAAAACGGGATTTTCCAGGGTGGTGGCTTTGCAGGTTTCCACACTTCCCCCCAGATCGATATCCACATCCACAATTACCGAACCGGAACGCATGGTTTTGACCATTTCCGGGGTAATGAGGCGTGGCGTTTTTCTGTCTGCCACCTGGATGCAGGAAATGAGTAAATCCGTTTGGGGAAGGATTTCTTTCA
>JALXCH010000642.1 GCA_026991005.1 Calditrichia bacterium
GCATATAATAGCAAACCCGTTAAATTCTTCTTGACAAAATCATTATACTTCAATAATTTACTACAGAAATTATGCCAAACGGATCAAAGAAAAGCAGGGTACGGAATTTATGGTAAAACTGACTCAACAATTAAGCCTGGAACAGCGTCTGACACCACAGCAAATTTTGCTCTCCACCTTATTGCAGCTTCCTATTTTAAGCCTGGAACAGAAAATTAAAACGGAGATGGAGCTCAATCCGGTGCTGGAAGAAGCTCCCGAACTGGAAGAAATCGAAGAAGAGGAAGAATTAATTGAAGAAAATCCCGAGGAATCGGAAGAAATAAAAGAAGAATTTGAACAATTAGAAGATAACAACAAAACCGAAGAAGAAGAGAAATACGAAGAATTAGAAGATGAAGTAAACTGGGAAGAATTGGTAAATGACGAAGAACAATACGAGTTCCGGCTTCCCAGGGAGAAACACGAAGATGAATACGAGCGTCCGGAGGTGTACCGCGCCACCATGGCCGAACATCTTCTGGAGCAGCTTCGGATGTTAAACCTCTCCGAGGAGGATTTCCGGATTGGTGAATACATCATTTACAATTTGCGCGATGATGGATATCTGGATCCTGAAGTCACGGTAGAAAGTATTGCACAAATATTTAATCGCACCCCGGAAGAAGTAGAGCGGATTCTCAAACAAATTCAAACCTTTGATCCCGTAGGCATTGCCGCCCGAAATCTGCAGGAATGTCTGGAAATCCAGTTAAAAAATCTGGAGCTTAACGGAAAGAAAAACCTGGCTTTACGTATTATCCAGGAAGCATACCACGATTTTGTGAACAAACGGTACGAAAAAGTCGCCGATACACTCAACGTCTCTCTGGAAGAGATTAAGGAAGCGCTGGAAGTCATCAACAAATTAAATCCCAAACCGGGGGAAGGGCTCTGGGATTCCCGCCAGAATTACATTATTCCGGATTTCATTGTGGAAAAGGTGGATGATGAACTGGTCATTTCTTTAAATGAATGGAACATGCCCGGACTGCAAATCAGTCCCCATTACCGCAAGCTCATCAGCCAGGCACGGAAACTGGATAAGGACGTGCGCCAGTTCCTCCGCAAAAAAGTGGAGAGTGCCAAATGGTTCATCAATGCGCTGCACCAGCGGCGGGCCACCATGCTGAAAGTAATGCATGCCATTGTGGATTTACAACGGGACTTCTTTGAGAAAGGTCCGGAACACATTAAACCGATGATTATGAAAGATGTAGCCAATCGCATCGGGATGGATATTTCCACGGTAAGTCGGGTGGTAAATGGTAAATACGTTCAGACCGATTATGGTGTATTCGAATTAAAATACTTCTTTAACGAGGGGATGGAGACGGCGGATGGAGAAGAAATCTCCACCCTGCGTATCAAGGAACAGCTCAAAGAAATTATTGAGAATGAAGATCCCCACAAACCATTAAGCGATGAAAAAATTGCGGAAATTCTGAAACAAAAAGGCATTCCCATTGCCCGACGCACCGTGGCGAAATATCGCGAACAATTGGGCATTCCCATTGCCCGCCTGAGGCGGAAGATCTAATCTTTCCGGTTTTACTGATAAAATACTCGAATGTTTTTATTCATGCAAAAAGTACAGCAACCTCTCATTCTGAGCCTTCCGCAAGGAAGGCGAAGAATCTCTCTGCGTAAGCAGTATGAAGAATCTCATAAAATGAGTTTTTAATGAATTTCTGAAATTCGGGAAAATTTTCAAACAAAAAAGTTATACTTTTGTACTTTTTGATTTTTGAAGATATGTTTTTACGGGAAGATTTCCAGATGTTTTTGGTTTGATTCCAAACCATCGGTCACATATTTTTCCAGCAAAAACGATCCAGCAACAACAATTCAACCCTCTTTTTTCTGGCTATTAAAGTACTTTTCATCTTAAGGAGGAATGAGATGAAAACCGCTTTTTTAATGGGATTTATTCTTTTCAGTGTATTATGGGCACAGGATTGGAAACAGTATCCCTATATTCCGCCTGGCGGAGAGATTGCTTTTCCCGTAGATGAAGGAAACCACCCGGATTACGGCGGAAGCCTTGGGCAGGGGATGGAATGGTGGTATCTCAATTTTCACCTGCAGGGGGTAAACAGCAATCGTCATTATTCCGCCATGGTTACTTATTTCGATTTTCTCCTTTACCCACGGATTATCAACATTGCTGACGAAGACCAGCACCTATTTTACTCCCAGACTTCTCTGGGAATTTTACAATCCAGCACCGATTCTTTAAACATCCATTATTTTACTTACACCGGGGATACGGATTACTTTCGGAACTTACGGGATTCCAGCGGCATGTTGCCTTTTCAGTACGAGCTACAGGCGGGCGACGGGGATTATCAACTGAATGTCACGCTGGATCTGGTCAAGCGTCCCCTCCTTATTGGGCAGGATGGGCTTATTTTCTTTACCACCGGAAGCTCTTATTACTACAGCCTTACCTACATGAACGTCCAGGGGAACCTGGTTTTTGCGGGTGTGACCGATTCCGTTACCGGTGTAGCCTGGATGGATCACCAATATGGGCCATTTATGGTGGGACCGGGTGGTGCCGAAAGTTACGAATGGTTTTCTGTACAGCTTTCTAATGGAGTGGATATCTGCTTCTGGAACACCTTTACTGCCCAAAATATTATTCCGCAGGACGACCACCACCGGTTAAGCACTCTGTACCTGAATGACACCACGCAGGATACCACCTCCCGGTTTCAACTCCACCGCCTTCAGTATTGGCTTTACGAACCGAATGCCTATTTTGCCAGCCAATTCAATTATGTGGATACCCTGCATCAGATTGATATTACCATTACACCCGTCTTTCAGGAGCAGGTGGTCCCATTTGTGAATATGCAATACTTCTGGGAGGGGAGTTGCCAGGTAAGCGGGACGTACCAGGGAAATCCCGTTTCCGGAGTGGCTTTTGCGGAGCTACTGCACATTTATCGCGAGCCTATGGTGGATTTGCTTTCCCCCAACGGAGGAGAAATAATTCAGGATACATTCAGGGTAAACTGGCAGTTGCAAAATCCCGACGAAGGAAACCCGTTACAGTACGACCTGTTTTACAGTCCCGATAGCGGGGCGCATTTTTATCCTCTGGCACAGGCACTAACGGATACCAGCTACCTGTGGGATGTATCCGGCTTCCCCTCCGGTACCGGATACCTTTTAAGCGTGGTGGGGTATTCTGTAGATTCCACTATTGTGGGTGCCGATACCTCTGATGGGTATTTCTCTGTACAATCTTCCAGTGCCGTTTCCCGCGAAAATACAGTGCCTGCTACCTTTGCTTTGATGAATGCCTACCCCAATCCCTTTAATGGGCGATTAACCGTAACATTTCGGAATATTTCCCGAACTCGGGTAAGTTTTCAGGTGTACGATGTGCTGGGGCACCTCATTTATACCGCACCGGTAAAAACATTTCTTCCGGGAACACACCGTTTGTACTGGAATGCGAATAGCGATTCCGGATGGCCGGTAAGCTCCGGAATCTATGTAATCCGCCTGAAAAACGAACACCGGGTTTTTACCCGAAAAGTGGTACTGGTGCGGTAACCGCTGGGTATTACTGTACTTAAAACCCGTCAGGTATTCGTCAGGAAGCATTCTTTCCGGAAAAAAAACATTCGTTCGAGAAGAAAGAGCAATTCTTCCCCGGGGAGATTACATCCGTTTTTCATTTTCACGGGATATATTTCGAATTAAAAAATCGCATTTCTTCCAACTTTAATGAAAAATAACCAGAAATTTCCGATTCGGTTGGTATCTCTAATAAAATTCTGTAAATTAATCCGGTTAAAACAAAACGGAAACAGGGAGAATTTATGGGCACAGAAGAGCTGAAAATACACAGCACCACAATATTGGGAATGGTGCACAATGGGCAGGCTGCCATAGCTGGAGATGGACAGGTGACGTTTGGGAACACGATTATGAAACACAGCAGTCGGAAGATTCGTCGCCTTTACAACGACAAAATTCTGGCTGGTTTTGCGGGGGCGGCTGCCGATGCGTTTACGTTGTTCGAACGGTTCGAGGAAAAACTTAAGCAGTACAATGGTAATTTAACCCGCGCCGCCGTGGAAATGGCCAAGGAATGGCGCACGGATAAATTCTTACGGCGCCTGGAAGCCATGCTGGCGGTAGTGGATTCGCAAACTGCGCTTATCATTTCCGGAACTGGCGACCTGGTGGAACCGGATGACAAAATTGTCGCCATCGGTTCCGGAGGCCCGTTTGCCCTCTCTGCGGCACGAGCGTTGAAACACCATACCTCTTTAACGGCAGAGGAAATTGTGAAAGAAGCGATGAATATTGCCGCAGATATTTGTATTTACACCAATCACCATATCAGCGTGGAAGTGCTAAAATAAACCAGAAAACGAGGATTGAGCATGAACGAAAAATTGAAAGAATTAACTCCCCGGGAGATTGTTGCCGAACTGGATAAATACATTATTGGGCAGGATGCTGCCAAACGTATGGTTGCGATTGCGTTGCGAAATCGCTGGAGACGCCAGCAGGTAACCTCAAGCATTCGGGAAGAGATTATGCCCAACAATATCATCCTCATCGGCCCCACCGGTGTGGGAAAAACGGAAATCAGTCGGCGATTAGCCCGATTAGCCAGAGCACCGTTTATTAAAGTAGAAGCTTCCAAATTTACCGAAGTGGGTTACGTGGGCCGCGATGTGGAGAGCATGATTCGCGATCTGGTGGATATTGGTGTGAATATGGTTCGGGAAGAGATGACTCAGAAAGTACAGGGGAAAGCCCGGGAACGTGCCATCGAGCGCCTGCTGGATATTTTAATTCCCCGTCCTAAAGTTCCACCTCCACCACCGGGATTTTCGGAACCTTCCGTGTCGGCTCCCATTGCTACCGAAGGGGAGGAAGAACGGCACCAGAAAGTGCGCGAAAAATTCCGCCAGATGTTGTTAAATGGCGAACTGGACAAACGGGAAGTGGAACTGGATGTTCCCACCGAATCCATGCCCATGATGCAAATTTTCTCCCCGATTGGAATAGAGGAGATGGGGCTTAACATCCGGGAATTATTTGGGAACCTCATGCCCAAAAAAATGAAGAAGCGCAAAGTTACCGTTAAAGAAGCGTTGATTATTCTGACCCAGGAGGAAGCACAGAAACTGATTGATATGGATGCGGTGGTGAAGGAAGCGATTCACCGGGTGGAGAATGCCGGAATTGTTTTTCTGGATGAAATTGATAAAATTGCCGGTGGCGGCGGGGGAGGACAGGGGCCCGACGTCAGCCGGGAAGGCGTCCAGCGCGACCTCCTTCCCGTGGTGGAAGGAACCACGGTGGTTACCAAATACGGTATGGTGAAGACAGACCATATTTTGTTTATTGCCTCCGGGGCTTTCCACGTTTCTAAACCTTCCGATTTAATCCCCGAACTGCAGGGACGTTTCCCTATTCGGGTGGAACTGAACAGCCTGACCACCGAGGACTTTATCCGCATCCTCACCGAACCCGAAAATGCGTTGATTAAGCAGTATCAGGAATTGTTAAAAACTGAGGGTGTAACGCTAAAGTTTACCGACGATGCCCTGCGGGAAATTGCCGAAACTGCCAGCTATGTAAACAGCAAAGCCGAAAATATCGGTGCCCGCCGTCTGCATACCATTTTAAGCACTTTGCTGGAAAATTTACTGTTCGAAGCGCCCGATCTGGAAGAAAAGGAAGTTACCATTGACGGCGAATTCGTCCGCAATAAATTGAAAAATATTGTGGAAGATGAAGACCTGCGCAGGTACATTCTGTAATTTAATGAGTGCATTCAAGGAGTAAGGCGAATTAAGGAAAGGAGAGAGCTGTGAAAAAGGATTTTATTTCCATTGCCGATTTAACCCGGGACGAAATATTTGAAATATTCGAGCTGACCCGAAAGCTAAAGGAGATGGTGAAAAAACGTGAAGAGCACCACCTGTTAAAAGGGTACACCCTGGCAATGATTTTTGCGAAACCCTCGGCACGTACACGTATTTCCTTCGAGACGGGGATTTATCAGCTGGGTGGGTATGCTTTGTATCTGGCACCCACGGATATTGGGATTGGCAAACGCGAAGCGGTTAAGGATATTGCCCGGGTCATTTCCCGTTACAACGACCTGATTATGGCACGGCTGTTTGCGCATTCGGATATGGAAGAGCTGGCAGCATACGCCACGGTTCCGGTCATCAACGGATTAACCGACTATAATCATCCCTGCCAGATTATGGCAGATGCATTTACCATTCTGGAACATCGCGGTACCTTGCAGGATTTGAAAATCGTTTATATTGGCGATGGCAACAATATTGCTCATTCCTGGATAAATTTTGCTTCCCGGGTACCCATTCATCTCACCA
The DNA here is from genome assembly GCA_026991005.1 of Calditrichia bacterium. The sequence goes on from JALXCH010000642.1 coordinate 6,423, forward strand.
TCTGCACTCCCAGGGATTACCAGCCCGATGCGAACACCTTAAAAAATGCCCGGGATGCAGGAATTAGCACCATTGAAATCCTCTCCGATCCCATCGAAGCGGTTAAAGATGCCGATATTGTGTATACCGACGTATGGGCAAGCATGGGGCAGGAAGAAGAGGCAGAAATTCGGAAGAAGATTTTTCAACCCTATCAGGTGAATAGTGCATTGCTTAAACATGCCAAACCGGATGTAAAAGTGATGCACTGCTTACCCGCCCATCGCGGTGACGAAATTACCGATGAGGTTCTGGACGGCCCTCATTCCATTGTATTCGACGAAGCGGAAAATCGAATGCACGTCCAGAAAGCAATTATGGTAAAACTGGTGGAAAATTTCAAAAAATCCCGTGGTTAATCACCCTCTTACAATTCGCCCTCTTCGGGAGGAAGATTACCCCCTCTGGGATGTGCTTGTCCAATCCAGCAGTGTGGGAACGGTGTTTCAGAAGAGCGACTATGTACGATGTGTGCAGGAAAGCTTTCGACGCCCTGCACACATCGTGGGTGTTTTTTCCGGCACCCGGTTGATTGGCGGCACCATCCTCTTCCCACAAAAAAAATTGTTTCTGGAATATAGCACTACGCCTTATTTCGTTCCCTACAACGGTATTGTGCTGAATGATTTCCCCTCCAAACAATTTTATTACAATCGGATTGGTCAGCAAAACCGAATTATCCAGCAACTGCTGCAGTATGTGGAAAAGCGATTTGCTTTTGTGGAATTGCATTTACACAACCAGTTTCCGGATGTTCGTCCCATTGTGTGGCAGGGCTGGGAGTTTATTCCCGAAATTACTGCGGTGAGTGACCTGCAGGAAGATATTTACGCCCGGATGGATCGAGACCAGCGGCGACGGCTACGACGATTAGAAGAGAAAGATTTACGGCTCATCGATTCCTGTCCCCCGGAAACGCTGGTTAATCTCTGGAAGACCAGCTACCAGCGACACCATAAAAAACCTCCGCTTCCGGAAAAAGATTTGCTCTCTTTTGTGCAGAATTTAGTAAATAGCAAATTCGCCAGAATATGGGCTTTAACTTTAAAAAATAATGTTGTTACCGCTTTACTGGTAGTGGAGGATAAGGATACGGTGTATGCTCTGTTTTCCGGGCGTTCGGGGACTTCGGGTCTTTCCAGCGAGGAATTGTATCTTTTTTACCGGGTAATGCTTGCTTACCGTGAAACCGGAATACAAAAAATGGATTTTTTGGGCGCTATGGAACCCTCAATCGCAAAAGTGAAATTGGAGTTGGGTTCCCGCTTGCAACGCAGCGATAGAATACGCTATTTTCGAAATCCCGTTGTGAAAAATTTTGTTGGTTGGTGGGAGTTTCGCCAGCAGAAGCAGCGTTTGTTAAAATAGCCATATTTGTTTCGACATACAGGAAATAGATGAAAATTTCCCGCACCATAAAAGGTACATTTTATCTTTATCTGGCTCAAATCATCAACCTGTTTTTAGGCTGGGTGGTCACCCGGTTGAACATTACCTATCTGTCGGTTCAGGAGTATGGGCAGCTTAGCTTTTTTATTACCGCAGCCAATGTCACCTACGTATTTTTTACACTGGGAGTGTTTGAATCCTCCTCCCGGCTTATAGCATTATCCCGGGAAGAAAGGGAATATCGGCGGATGTTGGGAGCAACGCTGGGATTTACCTTCGTCTTATTTGTCGCTTTTACATTGTTTTTTCGGGGCAGTGCTCCGTTTTTCGAACGCTTTTTTCAGGTACCGATTCGTTCTCTGATTGTCGTTCTGTTCCCGCTGGCAGGGGCTTATTTGCTAAATAATGCTATCCAGATGGCTTTGCGGGGTGCCGGTCGCATCGAGAAATTGGCGATTTACACATTTATTCCCCGGCTATTTTATGCTTTCCTGCTGTTGCTGCTCATCCTCTGGAACCACTTCACTCTGCACCTCTCAGCCGCTTTTAATCTGGGAAGCATCCTGGTCATTTCGCTAATTTACCTGATGCTGGAGAAACCGGATTTCCGGGGTTTTCGGGAATCCAGCACCCGTTTGTGGCGCGAAGTGAAACGGTTTGGTATCCATGTGTTCTGGAGCGAAATCATCCGGGTGTTTTTGTACCATACGGACAAATTAATGATCTCCTTCTTCCTCGATGCAGAGCAGCTGGCGTTTTACGCCCTGGCTTATACGGTGACCTTTCCTTTATCCTTTTTCTCCACCGCACTATCGACCTCGGCCTATAAAAAATTCTCCACGGCACCCGGCATCAGTCGCAATTTGCTATTTGTTAATCTGGGTTGGATTGTTACCACCGTGACGATATTTATTCTGTTAAAAAGAATTATCATTTTACACCTTTTTTCGCCGCGTTATGCTCCTTCTCTCTCCGTTTTCCCGGTATTAGCCGTTGCATTTGGATTTGCCGGATTGACCCGCCTTTTTAGCTACTTCCTTACCGCAAAGGGGGAGGGGATTGCCATCCGCAATATTTCCGTGATGGTGCTGGCATTGCATTTAATATTTAACGGCGTATTAATACCCCACTACGGAATTCGGGGAGCGGCCTGGGCCGCCCTGGGAACCTATATTTCGGATTTAATTTTGTGTATTTATTATTATCACCGATTTCTCAGGAAAAGCTAAATGGATGTCTTGTAACCCCGGATTTCTACGTTGATTATTCCAACCACTGGATGCGCAGATTAATTAAAACCACAGAGGACACAGAAGAGACTCCCCCAGTCATTCTGAGCGAAGCGCCAGCGGAGCGAAGAATCTCTTTTGTCGTGTTTTGGTTGATTAGCCATCGGTAAAAACCGAGTGCGAAGCGCTCGCACATGGGTAACCCAGCGCGCAGCCCCGGGGAGAACAGCCGTCCCGACAGGGACGGCATGCAGCTAGCCCTCTTTTGATTTTATTTAACCGCAAAGAGCGCAATGGAGGCGTGAAGAGCGCAAAGATTTTTGAATGTTTAAACGCAAAAAAATTAACCGCAGCGGGCGCAACGTACGCAACGAAAAATATTACAGTACATTTTAACCATATCGTTAGAATTTCCCTACCAGAAAATACCAAGGATTCCATGAATTCAGGGGGAAGGTAGAATACCGAAACACCCGTCCCGACAGGGACGGCATGCAGCTAGCCCACAAATTCATTTGTGGGAATGAATGCCCAAACCCAAATTTCCCCGTCCCGAACGGGACGGGGTGAACGGGATACTTCGCGATAGTGAGATTCTTCACCTCGTCTGCGACGGGGTTCAGAATGACAGAAACACCACCTCCCAGTCATTCTGAGCGAAGCGCCAGCGGAGCGAAGAATCTCCATTGATTTTATTTAACCGCAAAGAGCGCAATGTAGACGCTAAGGGCGCAAAGAAAAAACAATCTGATTAAATAAATTATTGGATTACTTGCGTCATCTCTGAACTTGGCCATTTTTTTGAATTTGAGATTGGGATTTGTTATTTAGAATTTCTTTTTTCATTACGTCCTTTGCGCATTCTCCGCGTACTCTGCGGTTAATCTTATTTAACCGCAAAGAGCGCAATGGAGTCGCGAAGAGCGCAAAGATTTTTGAATGTTTAAATGCAAAAAAATTAACCGCAGCGGGCGCAACGTACGCAACGAAAAATATTTCTGTGCATTTT
>JALXCH010000643.1 GCA_026991005.1 Calditrichia bacterium
TACTGTCTCATGGTTTCTTTCATTTCTCTCCGTATGCCCAATACTATTCTTCGCTACCTGGAATAATTTTACGTATTATTCATGACTGTATTGACTGCCCGGGCAACCAGTTCCAATTCATCTTCCCGCACCGTGCGCAGGTTAATCCAGAACGCTTCATCCTCGATATAGCCTACCACAGCAGGTTCTCCCAGGCGGAGTTTCCGAGCAAAACGCATCAGGGAGATATTCCGGGGAATCATTCGCAGGCCCACCGAAGGGATTTTTTCCAGGGGTAAAGCGCCGCTACCCATCTGAGAGAATGTATCTTCCACCTGCACCTCGAGCTGGGGACTGCGAATTTGCTGCGCCAGCTTTTCACCCCGTTTTCGTAATTCCTCCTGCGAAAGATTTAGCATGTATGCCACCGGCAAGGTTTGCGGGAGTTCCTGAGGTTTTAAATAAAGCTGTAAGGTGGCATCCATTAAAGAATAGGTTAGTTTATCGCAGCGTAAAGCGCGTAACAGATGGTTTTTCTTGATTTTCTGAATGTATTCACTCTTCCCAATAATCACACCGGCCTGGGGGCCTCCCAGGATTTTATCTCCACTGAAGGTAATCACATCAACCCCGGCTTCCACATACTCCCGCGCTACCGGTTCGTGAGGATAGCCCCAATTTTGTAAATCCTCAATCACGCCGGAGCCCATATCGTACACCACGGGTAATCCCCGGGAATGAGCCAGTTCCACCAATTCCCGAATCGGTACGCTTTTAGTAAACCCCAGCACCCGATAGTTGCTGGTGTGCACCTTGAGAATGGCCCCGGTATTGGGGTTGATTGCCTCCTGGTAGTCCTTCAGGTGGGTTTTATTGGTAGTACCGACTTCCACCATGATGGCGCCGCTGGCTTTCATAACTTCCGGCATACGAAAGGAACCGCCTATTTCCACCAGTTCACCCCGAGAAACCGGTACCTCTTTTCCCAGGCACAACGAATTTAACGCCAGGAAAATTGCTGCGGCGTTGTTATTTACAATCAGTGCCTCTTCGGCGCCGGTGATTAAGCACAATCGCTCTTCCACAATGGAAATGCGGTTACCGCGCTTACCCGTGTCCAGTTCAATTTCCAGATTATTGTAATTTTCGATGATGTCCCGTAGGTGCTGGCGGGCATTTTCTGCCAGGGGCGCGCGTCCCAGATTGGTGTGCAGGATGATGCCGGTACCGTTAATGACCCGCTTCATCCGCAGGGTTGTCAGGGACTCCAGCCGGTGGGTAATTCTTTCGCGCAGTTTCGGTACAACGTCTTCCTTGCGGGAAATTCCTCCCTGCAGAATTTCCTCTCGGATAGATGCTATTACCTCCTGCACTACCTTTTTCAGATAACGTTCATCAATTTTTTCCTGCCAGGGAGAGAATTCTATGATGAGTTCCTGAACGGAAGGGATAGCCTGCAAAATTTCCTTATTCATTCTTCGCTTCCTGAAGTTGATCCTCTGGTAAAATTTCGATCCGAACACGCAATATGCGGTTACGATTTATTTTCTCCACAGTGAACCGTTTATTCTCGTAGGTTACGGTTTCTTTTTCCCGGGGAAGAGCCCCCAGAAGGCTGAGGATGAATCCGGAAATTGTTTCCACATCCTCCTCCTGCGGTAAATTGAGGTGCAATTCCTCGTTCAATTTTTCAATTGGCATCTTGCCATCGACCAGGAAGGTGTGCTCATCCACTTTCTTATACAGCGGTTGTTCTTTGTCGTACTCGTCCTGGATTTCGCCGACGATTTCCTCAATCACATCTTCCAGAGTAACCAGACCGGAGACGCCACCATATTCATCCACCACAATGGCCATGTGGATGTGCTCCTTCTGAAATTCCCGCAGGAGTTCGTCAATTTTCTTTTGTTCCGGCACGAAATAAGCTGGTCGAACCATCTTTTCCAGATCGATGCGCTCCCGCTTCCGCTTATGTAAAAAGGAAAGCAAATCCTTTACGTACAAAATTCCAATAATGTTATCGATATTCTTCTTGTACACCGGGATTCGGGAATGCAGTTTCTGCTTCACCAGTTCCATCAGTTCCGAAAGATTGGTTCCCGCTTCCACGGTAATCATATCCGTACGGGGCACCATGATTTCCTTAACCGTGGTCTCGGAAAATTCAAAGATGCTGTGAATCATCTCCTTTTCTTCTTTCAGCAAAGTGCCCTGTTCTTCTCCCACCTCGGCCAGGGTTTTTAGCTCTTCCTCGGTAAGCAGCGTTTTTTCTTCGGAAAAGCCGCTGCGTGTTTGCAGGAAGTGAGTAAAGCGCGCCAGCAAGATGGTGATGGGAAATAGCAGATAATAAATTCCCTGCAATAGAAAAGAGACGCGTGCGGAGAACTTTTCCGGACGACGCACCGCGGCTACTTTAGGAAGAATCTCGCTCAGAATCAGAATAATAAACGTCACCACCACCACATCGATAACCATCACCAGCTTTTCATTCATTCCCATGGCCAGGCTTAAACGGGCGGTGAGGATAGCAGCGAGCGAGGCGATGGTGATATTCACCATGGTATTTCCCACCACAATGGTAATAAGCAGTTGTCGTGGGGAATGCATCAGCTCTGCGGCTCGCTTTTCCTCCCGGCGGGAAGAACGGCGGAAATTATCCAATTGGGCCTGGGTCAGAGAAAAATAGGCAGTTTCGGCTCCGGAGAAAAAAGCTGAAAACGCAAGTAGGAGCGCAAACAAAATAAAATAGAGGATTATTGTGAGAGACAATTTTGTTAATTTAACCTCGCTGTTAGTTCAACCTCTAAATTAAGCTTCCAAATATAATTTTTTTTAAGGAAAAAAGCCAATTTTTTATCTGGATTTCTGACATGGAATTTTCATTAAATCAGGAAGTTTTTCCGGAACGAGATTTACATTCCGGCCTCCTGGAAGGCATCTCTCCAGAACAGCCGCAACATTTTGTTCTCCAGTTGATGCATGTTCTGGCGTTCAGCGGGGGTGGCATCATCATATCCTTTCAGGTGCAGCAAACCATGGATGACTAACCGGGCAATTTCTTCCTCCA
>JALXCH010000644.1 GCA_026991005.1 Calditrichia bacterium
TCCTAATTGGGATAATAAGTTGTTCCGTTCGCTTTGCCATACAGAGCGTTCCAGGGCGTTGCGAAGGGTAACCAGCAATCGATCGGGATCGATGGGTTTCTCCAAAAAATCGTACGCTCCGATTTTAATGGCTTCCACAGCAGTTGTGATGGTACTTTGCCCGGAGAGCATAATGATTGGTATTTCCGGCTTCTGGATGAGCATTTCCCGAAGCAGGGTAATTCCATCGACACCTGGCATTTTCACATCCAATAGCACACAGTCGTATGCGGAATTGGTGAATGCATCTTTAGCCTTTAACGGATTTGAAAGGATTTCTACATCATAATTTTTATAGCGAAGTAAATTGGCCAGCGAAAATAAGAAATTTTCATCGTCGTCGATGGCGAGAATCTTAGCCAAGGTCATTACCTCCAATGTTTTCGATGGGTAAAACGATGCGAACGACGGTGGCAAAATCTTTCCGCGAAACGATGGTGATTTCTCCCTGATGGTCTTCGATGATTTTCCGGGCGATGGCCAGTCCCATCCCGGTTCCCTCTTTCTTGGTGGTGTAATATGGTTCAAACACTTTTTCCAGATCCGTTTCGGGAATTCCTGGACCCGTATCGGCTATCTCAATCTCCAGATAGCTCCTCAGATTTTTGTCCAAATATTGTGCCAGATTAGAAGTAATCATAATCTGGCCCTCTCCCTGCATGGCATCGATGGCATTCTCGATGATAATCTGAAAAACCATGCTCAATTGCTGGGGATCTGCCCAGATGCGGTCGTGCTGGGAGTCCAGTTCCAGTTGCACGTTAATTTTGCTGTTTAAATAATTGCTAAAATGACTTAAGGCATTTTCAATAATTTCCTGTAACGAGCAATATTGAAACTGCAACTGTTCCAGATTGGTAAATTTTAGGAAGTCGCGGGTAATGGTACGGACTTTTTGAAGTTCGGAATTGATGATTTCAAAATCCGGGTGTAATTGCTTGAATTGAGCTTGTGCCAGATCGCGGATTTTCATCTCCAGTGTGCGCAGACTGAGCTGGATGGTAGAAAGTGGTGTTTTAATATCGTGTGCCATTTTTTGCACGGTTTTACTCCACAGGCGGATTCGCTCGGGAAGCATTCTTGCGGGTAGATTCTCTTTAATTTCCACAAAGTAGCCCAGGGGGATGTTTAAAATACCCGGGATGGGTTGAGCAGAAATCTCCCCGATAAATTCTTCTTCTGCTAAAGAAAATTGAATAGGCTGATGGATGGGACGATTCTCATTAATTAAATTGAGAAGAAATTGAACCACTTCCGGACGTTCCCGAAGCGCTTCCGAGTAGGGGCGCTGGAGCTGGATATGTTGCTTTAGTCCCAGAGTTTTTTCCAGCTGGGCGTTTACCTGAATGATGCGCCCGTTGTGGGTAAGAATTAACACACCATTCCGGGTACTACCCAGGAAGTGTTGAAGAGAACTCCGGGTAAATTGATAGTAGCGGATGAGAGACCAGAGACCTTCCAGGAAGAAAAAGTAGAGAAAAAACACACCCAACCGAAACAGATAGCGATAGGGATAGAAGGGATTGGTGGTGTAGGTGAGAGAAAAAAGCTGGTCGTTTTTATTCATAAAGATAAGTTGAGGGGGATTTAATCCACGTTTTTGAATTTGAGGGTGAATCCCATAAGTATTGTTTAAAATAACAGGGATATAATATCGTTCTTTAAAATCCATCTCCGTAATAACAATTTGTTTTTTTGAAAAAAACATCAATTCCGGCTCGAAATCCAGATCCAGGTCAAAAGGCAGCGGGATATCTACGCTCTGTTTAAATTGGGCTACCTCGGAATAATTCAATTGAGAATCCAGTTTAAATATTTTTCGGGATTTAACCGTAAGGAAATATAATTGTTTTTTGTTTTCCTGAGTTAAAGAAAACATTTTGTACTCTTCATTGGGAGGAAGAATTTTTTCCCGGACAATTTCGCCCTGCATGTTTACCAGAACCAGTTTGGGTGGGAGGTCAAGCTTCCCCAGATATTGAATTAACCCCACAATAAATGTTTTTTTATTTACCTCAACGGGAAAAGTGTTTACTCTGCTATATGCCGGATAAAAGCGAATGGGGGAAAATAAAAAATTGAGATTGTTGTCAAAAGCGATTAACCAGGAATAATTATCCGAAAACGGAACAGGTTGATGGTAATTATTAGAGGTGTGGGTGCTTACTGCAAATTCCAATTTTCTATCGTGATTGTAATCAAATGGTTTGATGATTCCAAGTTTAATTCCCGCAAGTGGAGATTGAGCCAGAATTTTTTGTTGTTGAATGCTGTAAATAATAATTTTGCGGGGTTGCAGGGCAAAACCGGCATTTATCTGAACAACTAACTCTTTTATTTCATCCCCATTGGTATCAATTAAAAGCCCGGATATTCTATCCAGATCCCAGACGCTGGTATTGGGAGGTAGAGGCTGGGGGGCACGAAAAATAAATTTCCGATAGAGAAAAAACTCTTTTTCCCTGATGTCCAATCCGTAAAGAAAGAGAGAATCGTAGGTATGCGTAAATACATACACTTCATCATGATGGTCGTTGTTAAAATCTCCAAAAATTGGATGGACGAGCCATTTTTCCAGGAAATTCCATTGGTCGATAAGCTGCTCCCTGACCGTATATCCTTTAATTGCCCATCGGTTATTTACGGGATTATGTTTTAATTCAATTTTTTCGCTAAACCCATCGTGGTCAAAGTCATGATAATAGGGGATAAGATAGGGATTGTGACCCTGAATTTTGTAATGCACCTTATGGGGGGTAATCGGAAAAGGAAAAAGGTAAAACGAAATGAAAGTAATCAAAAGTGCCAATAGAACGATAAAGAAATGAATACGATAGTAAGGCTTCCTGCCCCAGATGCGTTTCAAAAATGTCAATTCCATGATAAAGCTCGTAAATTTCCCTCTCTCCGGATTTAATCACCACCCGAAAACAGGCCCAACTCACTAAGGTTTTTGTTTGAATTCCCGGGATAACTGGTTTACTTAGACCATTTCCGTAAAATAT
>JALXCH010000645.1 GCA_026991005.1 Calditrichia bacterium
TTTGTAACCTACGTGGATCGTACCTCCGAACAGATGATTATCGAGCGGTTGCGTGCGGTTTTTCCTGACCACAAAATTCTGGCGGAAGAAGGTACCGCACGCGATCAACAGGCCGATTACCGCTGGATTATCGATCCCCTGGACGGAACCAAAAATTACATTCAGGATGTTCCCATGTTTTCCGTCTCCATTGCGCTGCAAAAGGGTCGGGAAATTGTCACCGGTGTGATTTACCACCCGGTAAGCGGGGAGATGTTTACTGCGGAGAAAGGAAGCGGTGCGTACCTGAACGGAAACCGCATCCGGGTAAGCGAACGCCCCTTTTCCCTGGCGCTTATTGCTACGGGATTTCCCTTCCGCTACAAGCAGTACCTGCCCACCTATCTGCTGGCTTTCGAGGAAATTTTCCTGAAGTGCAGCGGAATGCGCCGCTGTGGCTCTGCTGCCCTGGATCTGGCCTACACCGCTGCGGGACGCTTCGAGGGCTTCTGGGAAATTGGGTTAAGCATCTGGGATGTGGCTGCCGGGAGCCTGTTGGTTCAGGAAGCGGGAGGTGTGGTAAGTGACTTCTGGGGAGGCGAGCGCTATCTGGATACCGGTTTCATCATTGCCGGAAATCAAACCAGTCACCAGAATTTACAGAAAATTATCCGAACTTATTTCCCACACGAAAAACAGTAAACAATCACAGCAAAAAACATTTTTCAGGAAGAAAACCAGTGACGGGTAGCAGGGAGTAGAAATCATAAAAAAGGAAAAATAAGGGAAACAGCCATGCAACAGTCCCCATTAGAAAACCGCGGTGCTCTGTGCATTATGGCCTGCGAATCGGGTAAGAGCTTTGCCGAGCGCATCATTAAACATTTAAATGCATGTGCCCGGGAAGATGGCCTGGATATGCAGTTTCGCCTGCATCCCACCGAAGAGATTGTTTTCCCTAACGGAGAGGTCAAGGTGGTGATTGATGAATACATTCGGGGAGACGATGTATACATCATTCAGTGCATCGACGACCCGTTGCGAGACCGGAGTGTGAACGACAACCTGCTGGCACTAATCACCGCTATCCACGCGGCGTACCAGTCCGATCCCGACCATATTACGGCGGTGATTCCCCAGTATCCCTACTCCCGCCAGGAGCGGCGGAAAACCCGGGAAGCCATCACGGCCAAACTGGTTGCCAATATGATTGAAGATGCCGGCGCCCAGCGGGTGCTTACTCTGGATATCCATTCCGAAGCCATCCAGGGGTTCTTCAACTTTACGAAATTGGAGGATATGCACGCTTCGGGCGAAATAATGAATTACCTGCTAAACACCCTGAAACTGGATATTTCGAATCTGGTGGTTACCGGCCCGGATGTGGGAAGTGCCGACCGTGCCCGTCATTATTCCAAAGTGCTGGGAACCGACCTGGCTATTGTGGATAAAGCCCGGGATTACAGCAAAGTGGGAGTAGTGGAAAGCATGCGGCTGGTGGGGGATGTGAAAGACAAAAACGTGCTTATTGTGGATGACATGATTGCAACCGGCGGTACTTTGTTACATGCGGCCACTCTGCTCAAAGAAAAAGGTGCCCGGGACATTTACGTGGCGGTAAGCCTGCCATTTTTTAACGGGAACGCCGTAGAGCGCATCGATCGGGCTTACCAGGATGGCTTGATTAAACTGGTTATTGGAACCGATGCGGTTTTCTGGGGAGAGAATTTTGTGGAAACGACGCCCTGGTATCAGGAAGTGAGTGTAGCGCCGCTGTTTGCCCGGGTGATTTATAATATTAACAAGAAGCGTTCGGTTAGTAAACTGCTACGCTGAAGCGCCGGACTGCAACACGTGTCCCAGTTGATTTAATCCCTCCACCACCGGATTGATGCGCTCGAACTCCGTGTCCCGCGCCAGATTGGTGGAGGTGCGCTCCAGCACAATGCCTTTGGAAGAAATCAGAGCATAAGAGAAGGGATGTAACTGCTCCACAATATCTTCCAGGCGCGGCAGGTTAAGGGTTTTAAACAACTTTTTATTGCTTGCTTCCAGCTGGTACTTCCCCTGGTAAATGGATTGAGTTGCTTGTTTTTTCTGATGTTCCCTGGCTCGGTCTCCCAGCCACTCCAGCGAAAGAATGGTGAAATTGGCATCGGCAGCTTTTTGCATAAAAAAGGAAATGTAGTAAAGTCGCCCTTTACCGTTTTTATTTTTTTCGGTGGAAATAGAAACCGAAAACCGGGTGCCGTCAATTTCTCCGATGTAACGCGGACGTACCGCAAATCCACCGCGAATGACCTTCCCACCATATCGATCTTCCAGCGCCAGAAAATTTCGATGCACCGCATCGTATTGTACTTTCCGTAAAAATACCAGCACCAGAAGCACCAGTAATGCAATTCCCAGAATAATGATAACCACTATCATCCGAATCCACCCAGATTTAGTCCAACTTACCTGCTTGTTTTTTAAAGATGTCTAAAAATTTCTTTGAACCAGATTGAGTACTGCGTTAAAAATGACTCTTCCCCGTGTAACGAAAGTGTTAATGTGGCACCGGTACCATTTCCTTAATTTCCCTGGAGTTGAAACGAGTTTATTATCCAAAATGTTCTCTCTACCATTGTACCTCTCTGCTTTCTCCTGATGATCGAAAGTTTCATCTTTCCTATTATCGGTAATTTTGTTATTTCTTTTGGAATTTTTTTACCTCTTCCACACGCACTCGCAGCAAGGTGTAGTTCTGGTACCAGCGTTCCCGGCCCATGCGCCGGGCTTCCTGATGTTCCGGATCCTGGCGCCACCGCGCAATGGATTCTTGATCCCGCCAGAAAGAGATGGTTATTCCCGTTTTTCCGGTACGCAGGGATTTCACCCCTAAAAATCCAGGAAATTGAGCCAGCCGCTGCTGCAATTTCTTTCCCATTTCTGTGTAGCCTTCGGTATCGGAGGAAAGTTCCGAGATAAAAATAACCGCCCAGCGAGGTGTTTCCGAAGACTTGTTTTGGCTCATGATTTGTCCTTTCTAAGATTGGATTGAGAATTGCTAAAAG
>JALXCH010000646.1 GCA_026991005.1 Calditrichia bacterium
ACGAATTGGAATTTCGCTGCTTATTGCGCGATGTATGTTTAACCTTCAACGATTTAAAATTTGATTGCCCGAACTATCGGGCTAAAGAGTAAGAATTAACACAACATAAAGGAGTTTGCCATGCGCAACCCTGTTAGGGGATGCTTCCCGAAAGGAGCATCTACTTCTACCGTATTATTTATTTTACTATTGCTAATAAGTCCTATTTTAAATAGGACACTTCAAGCCGAATTAACCGACGATTCGAATTCCGTGCAGGAAATTGGTCTGGTGGAGCATCTGGGTGAGTTTATCCCCCTGGATTTGACTTTTCGAAATGAAAATGGCGATACGGTAAAACTGGCGGATATTATCGACAAACCCACCGTGCTCTCTCTGGTTTATTTCAATTGCCCGGGCATTTGCAGTCCCCTGCTCAGCGGGGTGGTGGATGTGCTGGATCGCCTGGATTTAAAACCGGGAGTCGATTATCAATCCCTTACCATCAGTTTTGATCCCACCGATACCCCGGAACTGGCGCGGGCGAAAAAGCGCAATTATTTCAAAGCTTTCCGCCGGGGTCCCTTCCCGGAAGATGCCTGGATCTGGCTGGTGGGCGATAGCCTCAACATTAAAAAGCTCACCGATGCGGTGGGATTCAAGTACAAAAAAGAAGGTAAGGATTATATCCATGCAGGATTGCTTACCGTGCTCTCGCCCAGGGGCAAAATAAGCCGCTATTTGCGTGGAATTGAGTACCAGCCTTTCGATTTGAAAATGGCCATTCTGGAAGCTTCCCAGGGACGTACCGGGCCCACCATTAGCAAGTTGTTACTCTACTGTTTTAGCTACGATCCTGCCGGTAAGACCTATGTGTTCAATTTCATGAAGGTGTTTGGGACGGCCTTCCTGGTGGTGTTAACCTTTTTTATCATGTTTTTAACTTATCAGGGTCGTTTGAGAAAAAAGAAAGTGAGGGATTAATATGGCTAATGGAGTCGCACAAAGCGTGGCTGTAGAAGCCAGTTTTTTAGAAGAACACGGTGCACGACGGGGAATTCTCTCCTGGATTTTGAGCACCGACCATAAACGCATCGCCGTCCTGTACCTGAGCAGCATGACGGTGTTCTTTCTGGTGGCGGTAAGCATCGGTGTGCTGATGCGTCTGGAAATGCTTTCCATGGGTGAAACAATAGTCAGTGCCCAAACTTACAATCAGCTTTTTACCCTGCATGGGATGATTATGATATTTCTCTTCATCATCCCGGGGATTCCTGCCGTGTTCGGGAATTTTTTCCTGCCCATTCAAATTGGGGCCAAAGACGTGGCTTTCCCCCGGTTAAATTTGTTAAGTTGGTGGCTGTACATGATTGGGGCGGTAATTGCGCTCACATCCCTGTTTGTGGGGAATGGGCCTGCGGACACGGGCTGGACGTTTTACGCCCCTTACAGCATTCGTACGGGAACCAATGTAACCCTGGCAGTGATTGCCGGATTTATTCTGGGATTTTCGTCTATTCTTACGGGATTAAACTTCCTCACCACCATTCACCGCATGCGGGCACCGGGGATGGGCTGGTTCCGGATGCCGCTATTTGTCTGGTCGCTGTACGCTACGGGCTGGATACAGATTCTGGCAACCCCGATTCTGGGAATTACCCTAGTACTGATTGTTGTGGAGCGGGTGCTGGGAATCGGCGTGTTTGACCCCGCCAGAGGAGGCGATCCCGTACTGTACCAGCATCTCTTCTGGATCTATTCCCATCCCGCCGTGTACATTATGGTGCTGCCTGCCATGGGGGTGGTGTCGGAAATTATCACCACCTTCGCGCGCCGCACCATTTTTGGCTACAAAATGATTGCTTTTTCCAGCATGGCCATTGCCTTTGTGGGCTACCTGGTGTGGGGGCATCACATGTACACCAGCGGCATTAGCGACACCTCCCGCATGGCTTTTTCTTTCCTGACCTTCCTGGTCGCCATCCCCAGTGCCATTAAAGTATTTAACTGGCTGGCAACCCTCTACAAAGGTTCCATCGATATGCAACCGCCGTTTTTGTACGGGATTTCCTTTCTGTTCCTCTTTACCATTGGCGGTTTAACCGGCCTCATTCTGGGCTCTCTGGCCACGGACATCCATGTGCACGACACCTACTTTGTGGTGGCACATTTCCATTACACCATGTTTGGAGGCGCTGGGTTTATCTTTTTTGCCGCCCTGCACTACTGGGGTCCCAAAATGTTTGGCCGGATGTACAACAAAAAAATAGCCTACTGGGCCTGGGTATTGTTGTTTATTGGATTTAACACCCTGTACATCTCCATGTTTATTCTGGGCTACATGGGAATGCCCCGCCGCTATTACGATTATTTACCGGAGTTCCAGCCGCTTCACATTTCGGCGACGGTAGGCTCCTGGATTCTGGTGTCCGGCATTTTGCTCATGGCCTGGAATTTATTCCATGGATTCCGTAAGGGCGAAAAAGTTGGAGCGAATCCCTGGGGCGGTACCACGCTGGAGTGGCAAATCTCTACACCACCACCTCCGGAGAATTTTGATGAAATTCCCACCGTAACTCGAGAACCCTACGACCATAGCGATAAATTCAAGGAGGCATCATGAATCAGGTTGCCGAAATTTCCCTGGAAAAGCATTACGATCCCGTTGGGGCGCGTATCGGAATGTGGCTTTTCCTGTTCACCGAGCTGCTCCTGTTTGGCGGGTTGTTCCTCCTGTACGCCATCTATTTACATGCACATCCCGAGGATTTCCGATACGGTTCCAGCCATCTGGATCAGTTTGTGGGAGCCGTTAACACCATCATATTGCTCACTAGCAGTTTAACCATGGTGTTGTCGGTTGCCACCCTACAACGCCGGCAGGAAGAGTTGGCCCGGCTCTTTTTAATCACCACTTTCCTGCTGGGTGCGCTCTTCCTGGTGAATAAATATTTCGAGTGGAGCGGAAAAATTGCCCATGGGCTCTACCCGGGTTCACCGGAATTGCTCAACCGTCCCCATGGCGAAATTCTGTTCTACGGATTGT
>JALXCH010000647.1 GCA_026991005.1 Calditrichia bacterium
GCGTTTTGTGCCGGTGGTGACCAGAAAATTCGAGGGCATTCCGGGTACCGGGACGACCAGGGGACGGAAAGTTTGAATGTGCTGGAGTTCCAGCGCATGATTCGCACCTGCCCCAAACCGGTGATTGCCATGGTTAACGGCTACGCCATTGGCGGAGGGCACGTGCTCCATGTGATGTGCGACCTGACCATTGCTTCGGAAAATGCCATTTTCGGGCAAACCGGCCCCCGGGTGGGTTCTTTCGATGGAGGATACGGGGCCAGCTACCTGGCGCGCATTGTAGGGCAAAAACGGGCGCGGGAAATCTGGTTCCTCTGCCGACAGTACACGGCCCAGCAAGCCTACGAATGGGGTCTGGTGAACAAAGTGGTGCCCCTGGAAAAGTTAGAAGAAGAGACCGTCCAGTGGGCGCGGGAGATTCTGGCCAACTCCCCCACTGCCATTCGCTGCCTGAAAGCTGCCCTGAATGCCGATTGCGATGGACAGGCCGGTTTGCAGCAACTGGCAGGTTGCGCCACCATGCTGTTCTACCAGACGGACGAAGCCAAGGAAGGGCGCAACGCCTTTGTGGAAAAGCGCAAACCCGATTTTTCCCAATTTAAACGGCAGGCAGAATAAAACCTTCTGGTCGCCCTTGCGACCATCCGGGATAAATTCAAAAAAATCCGGGAATGATGGAAATGAAAGAGAATCCCCAAGAATGGAGCAAATGGCAAATCTGGATTCAAGCCAGTCGGCCCAAAACCCTGTGGGCAGCGGTGGCTCCGGTGATTATCGGTACCGCTATGGCCTTCGCCGATGGGAAAGGCCACTGGCCGTCGGCTCTCCTTGCCACCCTGGGAGCGGTGCTGATTCAGATTGGCACCAATTTCGCCAACGATTATTTTGATTTTCACAAAGGAGCAGATGAAGGAGAACGGCTGGGACCGCTGCGAGTTACCCAGGCCGGGCTGGTGAGTCCCGCCACCATTAAACGGGCAACCGTTCTGGTGTTTACCCTGGCGTTTCTCTCTGGACTGTATCTTATCTGGCGCGGAGGTTTACCCATTTTAATCATCGGGCTGCTCTCCATCCTGTTTGGTGTGCTTTACACGGGGGGGCCCTACCCGCTGGGTTATTACGGTTTGGGCGATATTTTTGTGCTCATCTTTTTTGGATTGGTGGCGGTAGGCGGCACCTATTACGTGCAGGCGCGGGAAATTCACTGGTACGTACTGGTGGCGGGAATTGCTCCGGGATTGTTTTCCACCGCGCTGTTAACGGTGAATAATTTGCGGGATATTTACTCCGACCGGGAAGCCGGGAAGCGCACCCTGGCGGTGCGATTTGGCGAAACGTTCGCCCGCTTCGAATACCTATTCTGCATCGTGGTGGCTTCGCTGATGCCGGTGGTGCTGGTGGCGCTTACCGGTCGGCACTGGCTTAGTCTGCTGGCTTCCCTGGTGATGGTAGCTGCCATGGGCTCTATGCGCATCATTTTAAAGGAAAAGCCCGGACGCATTTTTAACCAGGTGCTGGCCGATACGGGAAAATGGCTGCTCATCTATAGCCTCCTTTTTTCCCTGGGATGGGTTCTATGAAAATTACCGCGGTTCGGCTGTACCGTTATCAGCTTCCTTTTCGCCAGCCTCTGAAATTAGCCAGGGGCACCCTCACCCATCGCAGGGGATTTTTACTGGAGGTGCAAACCCGCGAAGGCGCCAGCGGATGGGGAGAAGCGGCTCCCTTCCCCGGGTTGAATCGAGAAACGGAAGCAGAGGTGGAGGCATCTCTGCGGGATGTCGCCCGCCGTTTACCAGGCTGGCAGCCAGGAATTCCCACCCGGCGGTTGCGCAGCACTCTTCCTTCTCTCATCTCCTCTTTCTGGGAGCAGAACCCGTTTTCGGTCCCTTCGGTGACTTTCGCCGTGGAAACAGCGCTTCTGCAGGCAATGGCACAGATTAGGGGCATTCCCCCGGAGCAAATCTATTCCCCCCACCCGCACAAACGGGTACGCATCAACGCGCTACTGGTGGGTTCGCGGAAGGAGATGCTCCAACAGGCTCAACAGCATCTGGACGAAGGATACACCGTGTTCAAGGTAAAAATTGGACATGGTGCCTGGGAGGAGGAGCGGGAATTTTTAGAAGAACTGGCGCATCGTTTACCCCCGGGAGGACTTCTGCGGCTGGACGCCAACCGCGCCTGGCATCTGGAAGAGGGATTAATCAAAACCCGCCAGATTGCCCACCTCCCCATTGAATACCTGGAAGAACCGCTTAAAAATCCTGAAGATTTACTTCCGTTTTTAGAAAGCTCTCCCCTTCCCATTGCTCTGGATGAATCTCTGCTCTTCCGGCCGTTGCACCACCCGGGGATTCGAGCGTATGTGATAAAGCCGGGAGTTCATGGCGGATTGTGGTATTGCCTTTCGCTGATGAAACGTGCGCACCAGCAGGGGATTTTTCCGGTTATCAGTTCCCCTTTTTACAGCGAAGTGGGTTTGTGGCATCTGGCAAAACTGGCAGCGGCTGCTCCTGCCCGAATAGCCCAGGGGCTGGATACCGCCCGTTTTTTAGCTACCTGGGTGCTGGAGACACCGTTCCCGGTGCAATCTCCCATGATTGAAATCAGCCAATTGCCTTCTTCTTTTTCCGGGATGAATTATGAAAATCTCACTGTTTTATCCGAGGTTTAAAAAGCCATTCCGGCCCATCCGGGAGGGGTTTTATGAGGCTGCGGTTATATTCTTTAATTATCTCACAGAAGCGTGGAGAATACGGAGGAAGCAAATAACAAATCCCAAATCACAATTAACAAAAAACAAATTCCAAATAACAAAAAGAATTTCCAAATTTCAAATCACAAATTCCAAAAAATAAACTCCAGAACCCAAATCAAAAAATACAAATAACAAATAACAAATCCCAAATCCCAAATCCTTATAAAATAATTTTTAATTCAAAATTCAAAATTCAAAATTCTTAATTAAATCAGTGTTTTCTGTGGTTTTATTTTTCTGCGATTCTGTGGT
>JALXCH010000648.1 GCA_026991005.1 Calditrichia bacterium
CAAATCCCAAATAACAAATTCCAAATAACAAAGAATAAATTCCAAATCACAAAACGCAAATTCCAAACATCAAATTCCAGATTACAATGATTACAATGTTCAGGAAACAATTATTTTTTCATTCGTGCTTATTCGTGAGATTCGTGGGCAAAAACTCATTTTTTTAATTTGTAGGCAAAAATTCTTTGGTAAATGCTTATTTGTGTGATTCGTGGTTAAATCTTTTCTGAAAGCCATGGGCTACAATCTTTCAGCCACTTCGTGTCCTCGCATCCTGCCAAAAGAATTATTTTATTTAGTCGAACGATTTTGTTCTGTTCATCCCGTGAGTAAACAGGGATGTGTGCGCTTTGGTCGGGATATGTCTCTCCGCTCTATGCTCTATGCTCTATGCTCTATGCCCTATGCCCTACGCTTTCCAATCCTTTTTCTGTTTCCTCTGTGTATTTCCACTCGCAGAGTCCTTTGGACAGGATCGATACCCGACTGTTTATTCTGTGGTTCCAAAAATCAATTCAAAATTCCTAATTGAATCAATCCTGTTCATCCGGTTCATCCTGTCAAAAAAATCTTTTCTGCCATCAATTAAAATTCTCTCCGGTTCTGCTTGAATTCCGGGAAAAACTTGCGTATCATAGCTATCCGGATTCTGAAATACATTCTAACCGGATGTCGCACTAAACATCAACCGTAGCGGTAGAAAAGGATGAAACACAGTTCATTTTTACAATGGTTCCCCGGAGTAATTTTATTGGCTCTGTTCATCTCGCAAACTGACTTTGGTTCGTTACCGGCGCAACGGGATAGCACCGCCGTCCCGCCAACGGATACTACGCAAATGGCAGTTACTGATTCTTTACCACGGGTACTGGATCGAGTGGTACCAAACCATGCGTTTCACGTGGGGGAAAAATTGGATTTTATAGTGCGCTACGGATTCATCAAAGCGGGGCACGCCACCATGGAGGTACGCGAGACGGTACCGGTGCGCGACCGCATCGCTTACCGCATTATCTCCACCGCTCGTTCGGCACGAACGTTCGATTTCATTTTCAAAGTCCGAGACCAGGTAGAAACACTGGTGGATACCCTGGGTCTCTTCTCCTGGCATTTCAAGAAAATGCTTCGGGAAGGAGGATACAAATTCGATTTACTGGTGGATTACGACCAATATTGGGGGAAAGCCCACATCAAGACCATCCGTTATTACAACGAAGAGCCGTTACGCATCCGGCATCAGGAAGAGTTCGATTTAAACATTCCTCCCTACGTTCTGGATATTCTGGCTTCGTTTTACTATGTTCGTACCCAGAATCTGGAAGTAGGACACCCCATTTACCTCACCAATCACGATAACAAGAAAATTTACGATTTGAAGGTGCTGGTGCAAAAACGCGAAACCATCAAAGTGAAAGCGGGTAAGTTTAAGTGCGTGGTAGTGGAACCGATGTTGCGCGGGGAGGCCATCTTCAAACAAAAGGGCCGCCTGTGGGTGTGGTTAAGCGACGATCAGTACAAAATTCCGGTGCAGATGAAAAGCAAAGTGTTCATCGGTAGTATTACCACCGAATTAACCGCCATCCATGGTGTTCCCCTGCCCCTCCCTTCCCAGATTCAGTAAAAGGGAGGATTTACAAAGAAACGTTGACTTCCACCCCCTGTTCTCGACGAAATTGTTTGTACTTCTCCAGATCCTCCTTGAAAGCACTCACCACAAAAGCAATCACGGTGGCATCATCCAGGAATCCCAGACCCGGAAGCATATCCGGAATCACATCAAACGGATTGATGAAATAAAGCAACGCAGCTACCGCAAACACCAGCGTCTTCCAGGGAATATGGGGATATTCTTTATTGAGATAGGCACGAACCATCTGAATTAATGTCACCAGGTCTTCCCAGAATCCCTTGAGACGTACCTTTTCCTTCTGCGCTTTGGAGATTGCCTCTTCGATGAGTGCTTGAATTTTCTCTTTTTCTTCCACCAGTTTTTCGGCTGCCTCGCGGGCTTTCTGAAACTCCTTGTTTTCCTGCATAAACCATCACCTCCTGAGTTTCTGTTTAATTACAAACAGCGGGCGTGGATTTGTTCCCGACACCGGCTAAATTGTCCGTTCGTAATAAACCTCATTATTTATGCTTACAGGACGGAAGCCCAATTTTTTGAGGTACTTCTCATGTTCTCGCACATAAGCACGCGCCCGATAGCGCCGAAATCCCTTGCTGCCAAAAATTTTCTTCCCGCGACCAAATACAAAATGGGCACTTTTCATATCCCGAAAATCGGGTGTCACATAATCCAGAACAATCTCCAGAGTTTCGCGTCCCCGCGGCTCGGCAATAAACAGCCCCGCTGGCACCATATTGCGAAACAGAAAGAAAATGAGCGGATTGTGCAATTTTTCCAGAGAAAAGTCCGGGAAGAAGCGATGAATATCGTCCTTGTAAAACCGCACAAATCGTTTGAGAAAAGGGGTATCCACATCCGGGACGCGCATGATTTCGAAATATTCCTTTTTCAACCGAATTTGCATCAGGCGGTAGAAATGGGTGGAGGCAATGAACCCATTCAGAGCAAACACCGGGATGGAGTGAATCAACAATCCGTAAATGCTAAACATTCCGGAACCAATCATCCCCAGGGTGCGCAATTTCACCAGCGATTTCATACTCATGGAAACAGCCACCAGCAACGAGGCTGCATAGCCAAACATTTCTATCCAGTTCATCCGACCCTCTATTTTACTGAATGTGGGGTGTAATATAACACATGGGAAGGCGGGCTGCTACCGCTTTCGGGGAATATGCAGAATCAGGGTGCAATAATTCCCAGCGCTTGCAGCACACGCGCTACCACAGCCAGAAAGGGAAGCAGTATTGCCGTGCGGAGGAAGAAAAGCGCCACCAGTTGACCGAAGCGCACCGGGATGTCGCGGAACATATCCAGAATCATGGGGCCCAGGCTGGAAAAGAAAATGAGCTGGGAGACGGACAAAACGGCAAT
>JALXCH010000649.1 GCA_026991005.1 Calditrichia bacterium
GTTTGCACCGATTTACCAGATATTTCCCAGCTTCACCCAAAACCCGTCTTCCAAACTATACCCTCTCCCCTATCCAATACTCCCTCTTTACTCTTTACTCTTTACTCTTTACTCTTTTCTCTTTTCTCTTTTCTCTTTTTACTTTTCACATTTTACATTTTACATTTTACATTTTTCATTTTTCATTTTCCATTCCCCCAATGCTATCTCTGAAAACATCGAACTTACGCCAAAAACATTTCTTTATCATAAAAACAAAATACATCCCGGAAGGAGGTCTCTACCATGAACCGCCCCTTTGTTTTTTATGTCCTTATGTCCCTTATGCCCTTATTCCTGGTCTGCGAAAAGGAAATGGTTTCCGTAAAACGGACGAATGTAACCTTACGTGCCGAATACGTAGGGGTTACCGAAGCCTGGCTGAAGTTGCAAGCTCATGGGGCAAATTGCGGAGTACAAATTAAACGGGACAATCAGGTTATTTTCCGGACTGCGGAAATAAACAAAGATACCGTGGTTTACGACAGTACCCTTTCACCGGCACACACCTATAATTATACATTATTATTACAGGACGGAAGAGGAGAGTGGCGCAAAGCACAGGAGTTACAGATTACCACCATGGATACCACCAGCCACGATTTTCAGTGGGAGGTGGTGGAATTTCCCAGCCCCTTTGGCAGCGGTATTTTTTATGATGTGGCAATTATTGATGAAAATGATATCTGGGCGGTGGGAGCAATATTTTCTGATAGTACCCAGCCATGGCAACTTTATAATGCTGTACATTGGAATGGAAATACGTGGGAATTAAAAAGGATTAATTATAAAGATATTCCATGGCCAATAACAGCAGTATTTGCTTTTTCTCACAATGATGTTTGGTTTGAAGCATTTGTAAAATGGGATGGTTCAAAATTTGTTAATTTATCAATTCCAGATATTCTTATCGGATATGGTATCAATAAAATATGGGGTATTTTCAGTAATTATTTGTTTATTGCAGGAAATAAAGGTTTGATTGCAAAATATGATGGCAGAGATTGGCGTCGTTTAGAAAGTGGTACTAAACTTACAATATCAGATATATGGGGAGCTAAAAAATTCAATTCTGATAAACCTACTATATTGGCTACTGCCAGAAAACTTTATTCTTATGAAAATCCGAAAGTTTTACAGATATATGATAATACGGTTAGTCATTTACCCATCACGGGATTACCACTATATATTAACAGTTGCTGGAGTGCCAATGGAAGGAGGTGGTATATTGCGGGTTATGGGGTATATAAAAGTAAAGATTTATCAAAAGGCTGGAGAAAAGTGTGGGAGCTGTCGGGAACTATCTGGAAAAGAATCCGTGGTAGCGATATAAACAACATTTTTGTCGTCGGACAAAATGGTGCCGTGGCACACTGGAACGGAGTTGTTTGGTATAATTATCCACCAACCCAGGGAACCTATGAAGGATTAGCAGTCCAAGAAAATCTGGTTGTAGCTGTAGGTTATATTTCACAAGGAGGTATTATTGATCATGGTGTGATATTAATAGGAAGAAGAAGCGAATAAAAAAAGAGGAGAATGTAAACCATAAAAAATTAGCGGGGTGTTGCCCCACCCCGCCTTAAACCGGAAACAAAAGTTACATGGCTGGTTACCATACATTGCCTCCGTGGGTGGTTAACGCCCCGGGGGCGCCCTTTTGTTTCCATTAAAAATTTAAACAATTCAATTAAAAAAGGAAAGGAGATTACAAAATGAGGCAGGTTATGCTTGCTATTGTTCTGGCATTTTTATCCTTCGGAATTTTAAACAACATCATAGCACAAACATATACTGTTGATATCAGTGTCAATGATGTGTGGTGGGAATCTAAAGAAAATTTTGGTGCTGATCTTAATGCGGTCATCTATCGGGACGGGGAACCAATTCCCCCCAGCAATGACTATTTTTACGAATGGTATGTTTATTTTTCTAATGAGGGACATTGGAGATTACTTATTTCGGGAAATGGTAGAGATCATGTAATTCCCGAAACCATGGCCGGATATTACATAAAAAGTTATGTGGTTGTATCCGATGTAGTTCATCATACTTTTACTGGAATTCAGTCGGAAATAAAGGGTCCTTTTTATATTACAGGTACTCAACCCGGAGACATTGCCGAAATTGTTCATTTTTTACCTTATGCTCAAGATGGTACGAATATTTACAATCTGGTATCTCCGAAACACTGGCGTTATACTTTAAATCCTCCACAATGGAAAACCGGTTATCGTTCATTTCTTACTCGAGGCCATACAGAGGTAATTAAGTCCGATCCCAATTTTGTTTCTTCTATTAATCAGAAATTTTTATTCTGGAATAATAATTCATCAAATTGTGTTAACTATGGTAAATTTCCGATAGTTGCAGGATACGGTGACATAAAAGCTCAATATTGGTCGGTATATGGAAATGTAGTTATTCAAAATTATTTTCTATCGGCTAATGGTGCTAATCCGGAAGGGGATAGTATTGGTTTTAAAGACCCCTGGTTAATTGATTATTATGAATCACCTTATGGTTTGCGCAATCAGGGGATGGATGCACCCTTCAAAAATAGGCCATCACCTTTTAATCCTGATTACACCACCAGCTATGATGGTGATGTGTACCAGGGAGTGTTTTTGGATCAAGGCTGGCCTGATTGGCAACCACCTTACTACTCTGTCCGCGCCCAGCAAACCCAGACCATCCCCTTCCACGGAGAGGACATCACCTGGTACTTTGAAGGCTGGGAAGGTGAGCAGGTGCAGTTTCAGCATCCTAACCAGAGAGAGACAGCGGTGGTGTTTAAGCAGGACGGTGCCGTAGCCCGGGCTGTGTACAAGGGACATCTGGTAAGCAGTACCAACAGAGCGTTGCGGAACAATGGACAGATGAAGATGATCTATTCGGGAAATAATTATTATCTGGTATATGAAGATAACAACCGAATATATTTTACCTATTCTACAGATA
>JALXCH010000650.1:0-1889 GCA_026991005.1 Calditrichia bacterium
CTTAAATAACGCAAAGCACGAACCATATGGGTTTCTATCGTTCCTTCTTTAATATTCAAGATTTCAGCTATTTCCGAATATTTTAAGTGATCGTACTTGTGCATCACAAAAACCTCTCGAGTACGCTCGGGTAATTCAATTATTGCCTTTTCAATTTCCTCCCTAATCTCGATATTCTGTAAATTCTTTTCGGGTGAATTATCATTGCGGAGAACAATATCGAGGGAGAAAGCATCAACAAAATCCAGTCGATTTAGTTTTAGATAATTTAATGAGCGATTCCGAACCATAATGTAAAGATAGGATTTTACACTTGTGAAAATTTTTAACTCATGACGTTTTTCCCATACTTTCAAAAAAACATCGCTAACAATGTCTTCCGCTATATCTTGATTTCGTACATAGCGATTAGCATGTTGCACTAAAGGTTTATAAAACATTTTAAACAAAGTGCGAAAGGCCTTTGCATCATTCTTTTTAATTCGTTCGAAAAGGTCAGAGAGAAATTCTCGTGATGGATTGGCAGGCATATTTTCTATTTTCTTATTTATCATCAGCTTCTTTTTTCAAATCTTTTTAGCAAAATATTTTTTCCGTTAACCCTCAATTAAAAAAGATAATTAATCATCAGACCAAAAGGGTATCGGAAAATATGTTTACACACTTAACTAAAATTACAAACAACCATTCCAAATTACGTTACTTTTAATTGACATTTTTAGCCAATCTCATCCATATATGAATCCCCTAACCATCGATTTTATTTAAACTGTAATTTGAGGAATTGAAAAATTTATCTTGACAAATCTGTAAAAACATTTTATTTTTCGAACAAAAGAACGATTTGTTCGAAAATTTGGAGAACTTACATGGAACTGGCCAATAAATTGAATCGCAAAGAGCTGATTCTGAAAGCGGCGCAGAATCTCTTCACCCGCTTCGGATTGGCCAAGACCACCATCGAGGACATTGCCCGACGGGCACGCATGGGCAAAGCCAGCATCTATTACTACTTCAAAAGTAAGGAAGCCATTTACCAGGAAGTGATTAATAAAGAGGGGCAGGAGCTACGGGCGAAAATTGTGGCGGCGGTGGAGCAGGAAACCACTCCCCAGAGAAAAATTCGCACTTACGTACTGACCCGCACCGCTGCCCTGAAGGAGCTGGCAAACTATTACACCGCTTTCCGGGACGAGTACCTGGAACAGTACGCTTTCATCGAGAAGGCGCGGGAAGATTACAACCGCTTCGAGAAAAGCATGATTCGCTCCATCCTGCAGGAAGGGGTGGAAAGCGGGGTGTTCGAGATTGCTGATGTGGATCTGACTGCCGAGGCGCTTCTGGCCGCCATGAAGGGACTGGAGTTTCACTGGACTATCCACGTGCCCATGGAGGAAATCGAGCGGAACGTGGATACCCTGCTGAACATCCTCTTCCGCGGCATCGAAAAACGAGGGTGAACGCTGGAACCACGAATCACACGAATGGGCACGAATAATGATTTAAAAATAATTTCAGAATAAAGTTATTTATGAGATGAATATCAGGGTTGTAAAATTATTTAATATTAAATAAGTTAAAATATTTTAATGAATTAAAAAATGAAATGATAAAAACGAAAAATTCAAAATTATATAAAAAAAGGCGGTTCATTTTCATCCAGTTTTACTTACAATTTTTGTCCAGGGAAACAGATTAAAGCGTCGAAGTTCGGAAATTTTTAAGTTTTTATTAAGGTTTTGATCCATTTTCATTCAATAATGAAGTCAACGTTTTTTCATTAAATTTATTTATTCGTGAAAATTCGTGTAATTCGGTGCGCCAGGGCAAGGCTGGCGAGTCTCATAAGCTGAAAGGAGCTTATCATGATAATTGCCTGTTTGGTCATG
>JALXCH010000650.1:1899-3002 GCA_026991005.1 Calditrichia bacterium
TAAACATTATTCGAACGAAAAACGAAATTATTCGAAAAGACAGGAGGTTTGTATGCAGCGATTCGCCGAATGGGTGCTGAAATACCGGAAATGGATTATTGGCGTTATCGTCATCCTGACCCTCTTTTTTGCTTACCAGCTTCGCTATGCCCGGGTCAATAGCGACATGCTCTCTTACCTGAAACCGGACGATCCGGCGGTGCAACTGTTCAATCGGGTGGGTGAGGAGTATGCCGGAACCGCCATGGCCATGGTAGGGCTGGAGGCAGAAAATGTGTTCGACTACCAGACGCTGGAGACCATCCATCGTCTCACCGAAAAAATCAAGCAGGTGCCGGGGGTTGCCACAGTGACCAGCCTCACGGATGTGCTGGACATCCGCGGGGTGGAAGGCGGACTGGAGGTAGGCCGCCTGATTGACGGCAATAACATTCCCTCCGATCCCCGGGAACTGCAGCATCTGCGGGAGTACACCCTGACCAAGGACATGTACAACGGCCGCATCGTCTCCCCGGATGGCCGAATTACCATCATCATTGCCCGCATCCAGCAAAAGGCGGATAAACAGGCGGTGGCGGAACAGATCCAGCGCCTGGCTCGCCAGGAGGCGGGAAACTACCGCCTCTACTTCTCCGGTCTGCCCATGCAGATGATCGAAATCAACAACATCATCTTACAGGACATGTTCCGGCTGGTACCGGTGGTGGTGCTGGTACTGGTGCTGGTGCTTTACTTCAGCTTCCGCACCGTGCGCGGGGTGGTGCTGCCCCTCGTCACCGTGCTCATCAGCACCACCTGGGCCATGGGACTGATGGTGATGGCCGGGGTGGAACTGTCCATTATTTCCAACATCATGCCGGTGGTGCTCATTGCGGTGGGTTCGGCTTACGGCATCCACATGATTGCGCGGTACAAGGAAGAAATGCTCCATTGCCAAGAATTGAAAAGCTGCATTCGCGCCGCGCTGGCAGAGGTAGGAGTCCCCATCATTCTGGCGGGAGTTACCACCCTTATCGGATTTTTCTCCTTTGTCGGTTCGTACCTCACCTCGGTGACCCATTTCGGAATCTTCACCGGCATTGGGGTGCTGTTTGCCCTGGTGG
>JALXCH010000651.1 GCA_026991005.1 Calditrichia bacterium
ATTTTATTCCACCCGCATTAAAAACGAAGGTGTGGGGTTGGGACTGTTCATTGCCTACAATATTGTTAAGGATTTGCAGGGGGAGATATTCATTGAAAGTAAGAATCAGGAATATACAGCAGTGTATGTTTATTTACCTATCAAGGTAGAGGAGGAATCTGTGACGAGAGTGGCTGTTGAGGGAACAGAAACCGTGCAGCCTCCAGTGGAACATGTTCCAACGCTTTTGGTGGTGGATGATGAGTACAATATTCGAAGTATGATGCGTGAGATTATGGAGATGTACGGTTTTCGGGTGTACACAGCAGGGAACGGTGAAGAAGGACTGGAGATTTACAAAAAGCATAAAGATGAGATCGATCTGGTGATTCTGGACATGATTATGCCAATAATGGATGGTCGCACGGCATTTAATCATATTCACAAAATCGATCCGAATCAGAAGGTGTTTATCATCAGTGGTTATTCCCAGCGGGAAGACCTGGAAGATATTCTGGAAAAAGGCGCAATTGGATATTTACGAAAGCCATTTCAGGTAAACGAAATAGTAAATAAAATAAAAGAAATTCTCAACTTATAGGGTGAGCTTTTTTCAGGGAAGAAATATCTCGAAGGGAATTCCCAGATCCTCTGCATATTTTTTGAGCAATTCCACCGAAATCATTTCATCGTTGGGCAAAGCAATACGATGGAAGGGAAATTTGCTATCCCGTAAAATCATTACTTCCGGCCCTTCCATATCGATGGTAAAATCCAGGTTTTTGAATACTTCTAACACTTGATGCCGGGAAACGGAAGTAATAAGTTGCATTTCCGTGTTTTTAGATTTCAATTGGGGCTTTCTCATAATGTTTCTTGTAGCTTAGCAGCATCAGTTTAACTGCTTCGGTTATGCGCTCACGTGCCTGAACCTCGTTGGAGGCCTGAATATGGCACCCGGGTAAATTATTGCAACTGGCAATAAATAAACCCTTTTTTATTTTTTTGATTTCAATGTCTAATTTCATAATTATTTTCTTTTATTCCGATTTATCTTAATATATGCAAAGATTAGTAAAATTTCAATAAATTTCTTTTTATTCTTTTCTTTTCACCGTTAGCACCGGGCAAGAAGACCAGCGTACAACCTTTTCCGCTGTGCTTCCTAACAGAAGGTAATCCAATCCCGTAAGTCCATGGGTAGCAATCGTGATTAAATCGATGCCGTTCTCCCGGGCATATTCCACAATTTCTTTGTGAGGTTTCCCTTCGCGTACTACAAAGTTAAGCGGAACACCTTCGATATTCTGATCGGCAACAAATTCCTGTAAATTTTCGATGACGCGGTCGCGAAGGGTGGGATCGATCTCGAAAATGGAATCAATTCCCGAAGCATAAAAAGAGGGATGAATCTCCTGCTCGATGACGTGGATAAAATCGATACTGGCACCAAATTTCTGAGCAAAGAAGAGAGCGTAATCTGTTGCTTCCCGGGAATAGGAGGAAAAATCGATGGGTACCAGAATTTTTTTGATCCGGAAGGTTTGAAAAGAACGATGCACGGTAAGCACGGGCACCGGGGAAAAGCGCACCACTTTTTCGGCAACGCTACCCAGAAGGAGGTGTTTTAAACCCGTATGGCCGTGGGTTCCCATAACCACCAGATGGAAGGAATGGTTGTGGAGATATTCTAAGATGACATCGGAAGCGGAAATACCGCGTAAAATTTCTGTGTGAACGTGAATTCCTTGCTGAGAGATGGTGTCCCGGTTTCCGTTAATATGCTGGCGCGCCATGGCTTCTCGCTGCTCAAATAACTTCTCGTATTGCAGAAGGCGTTGCTCTTCATTCACATCATCGTGGAAAAGTACAATGGCATGGAGAAGGGTAATCCGTGCCGAAAACTTTTCGGCTAATTCAATAGCGTATTCTACCGCTTTGTCCGAAAATGGGCTAAAATCCACGGGAACGAGAATGTTCTGGAAATTCATAGAGTTCTCCCTGCTATGAAGTTAACAAATGTTAAGATAATGTTTTTCTATGAATTGGTCAATAAAAAATCGAGCTTGGGGTCATTTTTTTTGTAAATGGTGCTGCGAAAAAGGAGAGTTTTGTAAAAGATTCGGGGATTCTATGTACTGGAAGTAAGGGGCTCTTAACCAAGAGTGGCAATTCAGGAAACCGCTTACCTCCTCAACTTATCCCGGCCCTGCTCTTGCGAGGCAAAAAATGCTGTGTGGATTTTTAACCGGAGTGGTTTGCAGGTGGTTCATTTAGAGTTGAGGCGAAAAAGAAAACCCCTCCGGTATGTGGAGGGGTTTTATGCAGAAGGTGAATTCTTTTTACATGGTTGTCGGCGGAGCCGGTTCGTCGGGACTGCCTGCGTTGCCTAAAGGAATTTTCACCAGAACCCAGCCCACCACTAAGAATACCAGAAGGGCAGGAATAAACTGTACCATAGAGCCGGTTTGGTGGAAAACTGCAGGCACTTCCCATTCCATTAAAGCAAAGAAAGCGAACAACAACCCGATGAGGGCTTCGCCAGCGATAAGACCGGCGGAAAGTAGAACTCCGGTGTTTTCGACCCTCGCTTTCTGAGCATCGTTGTATTTGAAGCGTTTTACATAAACATCGGCAATACCCCGGATTAATCCGCCAATAAAGATGGCGAAGGATGTTTCCAGAGGTAAGTACATTCCCACGCACACCAGCATGGGGCTTTTAACCCGAAGCAAAATAAACCCGATGGCCATGACAATGCCCACAATGATGAGGGGCCAGGCCATATCGCCACCGACAATTCCTTTAGCCAAAATAGCCATCAAACTGGCCTGAGGTGCGGGATAATTTTCGCCTCCCAGACCCGTGCCACCCTGGTTAATATCCCCTTGATGGAGGATAAGCAGGGGGAAGAACATGACTGCAGAGGCTAAAAATACACCAAACAGGTCGCCTAACTGCATTTTCCAGGGGGTACCACCCAGAATGTGTCCCACCTTTAAATC
>JALXCH010000652.1 GCA_026991005.1 Calditrichia bacterium
ATACACCGGGGAAAAGTTCTTATTCGGACAAGGTCCTATGGATAACCAGAAAACCGAAAAATGCATGAAAAATACTGAAAGATCTTAAACGATATCCCGCTCAACTTGCAATGCATAAATCAGGCAAATTTATTAAAAACAAAAAAGGAGGCTGTTAGGAGCCTCCTTTTCCATTCATTTAAAGGAATAAAATGCTTATTTCTGCTGTGGTTTTTCAATCCCCAGCATTTGTACCTCAAAAATCAGGGTGGCATTTGGAAGGATTACCCCACCGGCACCCCGGCTTCCGTAGGCCAATTCCGGCGGGATGATTAACTGGCGTACACCACCTACATGCATACTGGCAACTCCTTCGTCCCAACCCGCAATTACGCGATGCATTCCCAGCGGGAATTTAAACGGTTTTCCCCGCAGTACAGAGCTGTCGAAACGTTTTCCGTCCGTTAACCAGCCCGTATAGTGAACAACCACAATGTCTCCTTTTTGCGGCTGCTCACCCTCGCCTACTACGATATCGGCATACTTCAAACCGCTGGGGGTGGTGGTAAATTGGTCCTCTGGAATCTGATGGGGTTTTTCCACTGCCACGCCTACCTGAGCCTCCGCTGGTTGGGTAGAAGCTTCTTTTTGCGCGGTGGCTGGTTTCTGGGTCTGAGAGGTTTCTTTCTTCCCACATCCCCATACCATCAATGATACTGAAATCATCAGGATGAAAAATGTTTTCATAAAAACTCCTCCTATGTTAAAAATGATAAAATTACAGCCGGAAGAATTTAGACGAAAAGATTGGTGTTTCCAATGCCAAAAAGAAATTAAGATATTCCGGGGATTGGTGGGGAACGATGGGGATTTTGAAAGATGAGGAAAGATTGAGGACAAGAATTTTGAGAACGGGTAAGATATCGGTCGAGGCATTTGCATTTTCCGCATTTAATACGGCTTACATTTTGAAGAAGAGTTGTTGAAATTTGTGGAATCGGTGAAACTTATTTACAGCGGAGTAATAAGAAAAAGTTGGTACCGGATAGAAGGTGGAATCCGGGTATAATGAGAAAAATCGCAAAATAACTGCTTGAATTTACTGAATTGTTTCCGTAGTTTTTAATTCAATAAAAATGGGGCTCTTATGAACAAGGAAGAGCTGATTCGGGAAGAGAATCGGAAGATTCGTCGTTTGCAATTGATGGTGGACATGACAATTCAGTTATTAAGTCAGGTGCGGGACTTAACCTTACCCGAAGCGATGCAATATATCGAAAATGTGCGGCAGTTTGCCCTTTTTCTCTTTCCGGACAAGGAAAGGGAATTTGAATTAATCTACAAACCCCGTTTCTTTCGGATTCTCCGGGAACGTGGGTTAATAGGTATCTGGAACGAAAATTAAGAATCGAAATTTTTATGTACCGTATTGACGAAAATGATAAACATTATCGGGAACTTCTGGAAAAATATGAACCGGAATTCCAGGAGTTAGTGGGATCTGTTTGTAAATATAATACCAACTGCAACAGAGAACTGTTGGAGAAGGCATTTCGTTTTGGTTTATGGGCTCATCGTGATCAGTATCGCTATTCTGGGGAGCCGTATTTTGAACATTGCTTGAATGTGGCTAAAATTCTGGCCGAATTGCGCATGGACAGCACCACCATCGCTGCGGGTTTACTGCACGATGTGGTGGAGGATACCGGTTACACTCTGGATGATTTGAAGGAAATATTCAACAAAGATATTGCCAATCTGGTAAACGGTGTAACAAAGATTAGCGAAATTAGCGGGCGGAAATCCATTAGTCTGGAACTGCGTCAGGCAGAAACTTTCCGCAAGATGCTTCTTTCCATGGCCAAGGACATTCGTGTGATTATCATTAAATTTGCCGACCGGCTTCATAATATGCGTACATTGCAGCATGTAGCGGCCAAAAAGCGGTTACGGATTGCCCTGGAAACCAGAGATGTGTATGCTCCACTGGCCCATCGTTTCGGAATGGCACAGGTAAAAAGCGAACTGGAAGATCTGGCCTTCAAATTCATCGATAATAAAGCCTACACCGATCTGGCTCGACGGTTGAAAGAGAAAAAAGAGGAGCGGGAAAATTACATCCGCAAGATTATTGAACCCATTAAAAAGGAGCTGGAAGCTCACAATGTAAAAGCTGAAGTCCAGGGGCGTCCTAAACATCTTTACAGCATTTATCGCAAAATGCGCACCCGAAACAAACCCCTGGAAGAAATCTACGATCTTTTTGCCATCCGGATTATTGTAAACACCGTGGAAGAATGCTATTATGTGCTGGGGATTATCCACAATCTTTTCATACCCGTGTACGAACGGTTTAAAGATTATATTGCCATGCCAAAATTTAACGGTTACCAATCCCTGCATACCACAGTAGTCGATCCCTCGGGACGCATGGTGGAAGTGCAGATTCGCACCTGGGATATGCATCGGGTGGCCGAGATGGGAATTGCCGCCCACTGGCGGTACAAAGAAGGTCGGGGTGTGGAAAATACCGATGACATCGATCAGAAACTGGTGTGGGTTCGCCAGTTGCTGGAACAATTTGAAGACGGGGAAACGGTTGATGCCAAGGATTTTCTGGATAGTCTGAAAATTAATCTGTTTCAGGATGAGGTATTTGTCTTTACCCCCCAGGGAGATGTGATTAAACTGCCCAAAGGTGCCACACCGGTGGATTTCGCGTTTGCCGTGCACACCAATGTGGGGATGCACTGCATCGGAGCAAAAGTGAACGGTCGCATTGTCCCCCTGAAATCGGAGCTGATGAGTGGGGATCAGGTGGAGATTATCACCAGCCAGAATCAGCATCCCAGTCAGGATTGGCTCACCTTTGTAAAAACCAGCAAGGCGCGCCATCACATTCGCAAATATTTGCGGGTGGTTCAATTTGAGCATAGTGTGAAGCTGGGTGAAGAAATCCTGAATAAATATTTCAAACGATATCATATCAAGCTGGATGACGAGAAAATTGAAACCATGCTGCGCAAATTGCATTTCGATACTTACGAGAATCTGAAAGCGGCGGTTGGGCGCGGCGAAATAACCATCGAAAAAGTATTCTCTGCTATTCCAGATGAAAAAATGGAAGAATCCAAAGAGTCCCTCATCGATCGAATTTTCCGGCGTAGTAAAAAACATTCTGCCATCCAGGTGGAAGGCATCGATAATATGGTTGTGCATATTGGCAAATGTTGCCAGCCGGTACCCGGGGACGAGATTATCGGTTATGTAACCAAAGGGAAAGGGGTCACCATCCACCGCACCAGTTGTCCCAATGTCCAGCGTTTGCTGGATAAAAATCGGAAAGATCGCACCATCGAAGTCAACTGGACGGTGGAAGCCGAGGATCGCTTCAAGGTGCAGTTGCAACTGCTGGGAGAGGATCGAAAAAATCTCCTGCGAGATATCACCAACGCCATTGCCTCGGCCAATACCAACATTATTCATGTAGATTTGAAGGCTAAAGACCGTTTAATGATGGGCAAAATCATTGTGGAAGTTAAAAATCTTCCGCATCTCACCCGGGTAATCAACGCCATCAATAAGGTACGGGGAATGATCAGCGTGGAACGGGTGGAGAATTTTGTTAGAAAAAAAGCGTTGCATAATTAAACATAAAAAAGGAGAGTTTGTGTATGGCAGATTATGTTTATTTGTCACGGGAAGGGTACGAGAAGCTTAAAAAGGAATTGGAAGAGTTGAAGCATGTAAAGCGCCCGGAATTGTCGCAAAAAATTTCGGAGGCGCGTGATTTTGGCGACCTGCGCGAGAATGCAGAATATCATGCAGCCAAAGAAGCACTCACACTCCTGGAAGCGAAAATTACTCAATTGGAACAAACCCTCCATCGTGCCAAAATTTTAAAGAAAGAGGATATGGCCAAGAATAAAGTCACCATTCTTTCCACCGTGACCCTCAAAGATTTAAACCGGGGAAATGAGCTTACCTATACCCTGGTAGCACCCGAAGAATCGGATTTTAGTCAAAATAAAATTTCCACCACTTCTCCGGTGGGCAAAGCGCTGCTGGGCAAGGAAGTGGGAGATGTGGTGGAAATTAAAGTCCCCGCTGGAATATTGAAATACGAGATTTTAAATATCGAATTAGCGATCTGATCCGGGGAAAGCGAACAAACAGGTGGATTGATGCAACAAATGACTCCCAACCCCGTTAATGGGAATATGGAATAAATCAGGAGAGCTTATATGGAAAATGTGAATCAGGAAAAGCAACAGGAAATCAAGAAATTTTATCGTTCCCGCGTGGATCGCTATTTGTTTGGGGTGTGTGGCGGATTGGGTGAATATTTTAATATGGATCCCAATATTTTTCGCCTGCTATTTCTGATTTTTACTTTTATCGGTGGAATTGGGTTGATTTTGTACATCATTGCCATGATCATTGTTCCGGAGAATCCGGAGCAAACCGAGGCGCCCCGAAAAACCACCGAGGATAAAACCCTCTTCTGGGCATTGTTGTTTATTGTACTGGGATTTTTGCTCCTCTTTCGGGAATTGGGTTTATTCCATTATTTCAACATCTGGGCACTTCCCTGGTCTGCAATCTGGGCAATTTTTCTGATTGCCATTGGGGTTTTATTAATTTTCTCCTCCAGTAAATATCGGAAATCCGGAGAAGGGGAGGAAGGGAGTCCGGGAGTACCGGATGTTTCCCGGATACGCCGCAGCCGAAAGAACCGCATTTTTGCCGGGGTTTGCGGCGGGATTGCCGAATATTTTAACATCGATCCGGCTATTGTGCGCTTGATCTGGGTGCTGGCTTCTCTGGCCTCGATTGGGCTGGGAATTCTGGTCTATGTCCTTTTAATTCTGGTTTTCCCGGAAGAGGAGGAACTACCGGAGGAATAACCATCCCTTACGGTAAATTTTGCGGATAGAATGAGAAACATAAAAAAACGGGCTATTCCGGTTGCGGAGTAGCCCGTTTTTTGTGATACGTCAAAACCCGGATTAATGAGGATGTTCCTCTTTTTCTCCTTCTTCTTCGTGCATCTCACCCTTTTCACCCTTCTCGTGCATTTCGTGCTCTTCCTCTTCTTCCACGTTTGCCAGATACTTATCCGGATCCGCTTTGAATTTGGCTTTGCACTCTTCACTGCAGAAACCATAGAGCTGGCCATTGTAAATCGCCGTGTCGGCAATACTTTCGTTGGTAAGTTCCATGCCACACACCGGGTCTTTGGCTGTGGTGAGCATATCCGTGGTGATGCTCATCTTTTTCTCTACCGTCGTCTGGGCGGCTTGTTCGGCTTTCTTCTCTCCGCCGCAAGAAACAAAGAATATCGCCCCAACGGTTAAGACCAGCAGGATTGTGAGTAATTTCTTCATAGGACCTCCAATCGTTTTTGTTGCCCTGAATTTAAAATATTATTGGGAAACTGTCAATTGTTTTATGGAGTGAAACGAAAAAAATTTCTGTTGAAAAAAATCTTGCAAAGATTAATTATTTACCGTAATTTATTTAAAAATAAGGATTAGAGGAAAATTCCTGAAAAATGATCAATGATGATTTGATTTCTTTTTTCAAAGGGTTAACGGATCAAACCCGGTTACGTATTTTGAATTTGTTGATTCATTTGCGTCCATTAAACGTGAATGAGTTGAGCCAGATCCTCCATCTGTCCCAGAGCAAAGTCTCCCATCATCTTTCCCAGTTACGGTTGGCGGGATGGGTGACCTTTAACCGACGGGATAAATGGGTGTATTATCGCCTGAATTCTGAGGTGCCTTCGGAACTGATTATAGCTTTACAGAATATATTTTCCCAACATCTAAATCTCCGGAGCGATCTTACGGAAGCTCAGGAAATTTTGGGAGAATAGGAACCAGTAAAATGAACCAATCCCTGCCGGGAATGTTTAACAGAGTAGGTTGGCGGGTTCCAGAAAAGAAATGCTTTAATTATTGAAATTTTTCATTTGTATCTAAATTAAGATTTAACTTGCATTTTTTCGCCTGGAATTTTAAAATAAAAGAAATATGAATCAAAGTCAGAGGAGGTATCGAACCATGAAGAAATCATTGAGCATTATCCTGGCACTTACGGTGATGGTTTTCTTTGCACTGGATATGGCTGGTTTCGCCAAAACACCGCAATACATTGGTGTAAAGAAGTGCAAAATGTGCCACAATTCTAAACGGAGTGGTGCCCAGTACAAAATTTGGGAAGGAACACCTCATGCCAAGGCTTATGAAACACTGGGAACCGAGGAAGCCAAAGCTGTTGCCAAAAAAATGGGGATTGATGATCCTCAGAAAAGCGACAAATGTCTGGTATGCCATGTGACCGGATACGGAAAGGACAAATCCATGTTTGCTTCTTCTTTTAAAATGGAAGAAGGCGTGGGTTGCGAAGCCTGCCATGGTCCGGGGAGCGAGTATAAGTCCATGAAGGTAATGAAGGGAATTTACAAAGGTGAACTGAAAGCAGAAGATTATGGTTTGCTGATGCCGGACGAAAATCACTGCAAAACCTGCCACAACGAGAAATCGCCTACATATAAAAAATTCGATTTCAAAACCTTCTGGGAGAAAATTGCACATCCCGTTCCCAAACATTAAAATATTTTGATTTTCGGAAAAAAGGGCTTATCTTAATAAGCCCTTTTTTCATATATGCATCAATCTCGGAGGTATCTTTGGAAGATTTCGGACTGCATGATAAACTGGAAATTGACGGTCGGGAGTTTCATATTCATACCGGTACCCTTACCGAACATCGCAAAATTATCTCCGAAGTATTCGAACAGGGAATGTTTCTGGTTTCCCACGAATATTCCATCGAACTTCGTAGCGAAACCCGCCAGATTAATTACAAATTTTTAAACGAAATCACTCGCAAATTTCATGATTCGGTAATCGAAGAACTGAAGGCTCTGTATCACATTGAAGAGAAATTGGACAAATTTAAACATCCCATTTCCCGCTACCATCTGGGAACACTTTTCCTGAAACGGAATCTGTACCCCGAAGCCATCAAACAATTTACCAAGGCGATTGAGCAGGATCCCGAGTATGTTCGGGCATACATCGGATTAGGCGTGTCGTACCTGAAATCGCGCCTTTACGACAAGGCGTTAAAGGTCTTTGAAAAAGCTCTGACACTGGGCGAGAAATTCCCGGATTTAATTAATTACACGGGATTAACCTATCTGTTTTTGGGGGAATATCACCGGGCCACCACTCTTTTCAAAGAAGCCATCAATATTAATCCCAATTATTATGAATGCCAGTTTAATATGGGGGTGGCGCTGTACAAATCTGCGCTGGAGGGGGTGAAAGATCCCAAAGCGGTGGCAGTGCCTGCCCGGGTCATTATTTACTT
Source organism: Calditrichia bacterium (assembly GCA_026991005.1). The sequence goes on from JALXCH010000652.1 coordinate 7,363, forward strand.
AAAACAGGTACGCGACCTGGAGCGATATCAGGATTCCCACTGGCAAAAGGAATTCAATCAGCTGCTGGATTTGCTCAAGGATAATAATCACGATGTCATCATTCCCGAAATTGAAAATTTTCAGTTAAAGCTGGTCGATTTCTCCTCGGAAAAAGATAAGATTTATGAGTTCTATTTGCGGTTTCTTTTTGGTGGGGAGGAATTTACTCCAGAAACCATTCAGAAATACGAACCGTATTTCCATGCCAAAAGCGGAAGCACTCAAAAATATCCCGATTACTGGAACGATCTGGGTGTGTTTCACCTCATCAAAAGTCGCAGCCTGTATTTACGGGCATTGGCCGAGTTTGAGAAAGCCATCGAACTTTCTCCAAATTTCAAAGAAGCGAAACGCTACCGGGACATGATTAAAAGCAATGAAAAAGGGTTCATGATTTTATTACGGGCAATATTGAAGTAAATGTTGAAGGATAACCATCTGGACATGATACAGGCAGGTTCGTGGTCTCCGGTAAAAATGTGGGAAATTGTGTGAAATTGAATCTGACAATGAGTTCGAATTTTTATTCTTGAATGAAAATTAAGTTTATCCTTAAAAATTCAGGTTGAAGGTTTATTGACCGAGCAGGCCGATTGTTGATGAATCCCATTTTAATTGTAGATAATGAAGAGAAATTTTGTCGGGTAGTTAAAGCTGCCCTGGAGTTGGAGCAGCTGCCCTCGGAATATGTGCTATCCGGTGAAGAAGCCCTGCGCTGGCTGGAAAAAAATCAGGCGGAGATTTTGCTCACCGATTTACGCATGGGCGGAATGGATGGGTTGCAACTGCTTCGGGAGGTGAAATCCCGGTATCCCGAGGTGGAAGTGATTATCATGACCGCCTTTGCTACCCAGAAAACGGCGGTGGAGGCGCTAAAAGAAGGGGCATTCGATTACCTGATTAAACCGTTTGAGATGGACGAACTGATTTTGCGGATTCGTCGCATAATCGAACAAAAGCGCATTCTGGAAGAGAATCGTTCTCTGAAAGCTGCTCCCGAGCAACCCATCCTGTTCGAACGTATTGTAGGCCGCAGCGAGAAGATGCGCAAGGTGTACCAGCTCATTCGCAAAGCGGCCGAAAAAGATGCTACGGTACTTATCCTGGGAGAAAGCGGTACCGGTAAGGAACTGGTTGCCGAAACCATTCACCAGCAGAGCAAACGGAAGAATCACCCTTTTGTCGCCATCAATTGTGCTGCTTTACCCGATAATTTGCTGGAAAGCGAACTGTTCGGATATGAAAAAGGCGCCTTTACCGGGGCGACCCAGCGCAAGATTGGTAAATTTGAATCCGCGGGATATGGCACAATTTTTCTGGATGAAATAGGGGACATGAGTCTGGCGCTGCAATCGAAACTGCTCCGGGTACTGCAGAACAGGGAATTGTACCGATTGGGCGGTAACGAACGTATCCGGGTGCATGCCCGGGTCATCGCCGCTACCAATCGAAATCTGGAGGAAATGGTACAGGAGGGAAGTTTCCGACAGGATCTCTTTTACCGGCTCAATGTGTTTCCCATTGTCATTCCGCCGCTGCGGGAGCGCAAAGAGGACATTCCCGAGTTGGTAAACCATTTTCTTAAAGAAACAGAAGTGGTGGGAATTGATCGGGAAGCTTTGCGCCGCTTGATGGAATACGACTGGCCGGGGAATGTGCGAGAACTTCAGAATGTAATTGAACGTGCCTCCATCCTGGCCGATTCGGTCATCCGGGTAGAGGATTTACCTCCGCTGCATATTCAGGCCGTACCGGAATATGATTTTCGTATTCCGGATGAGGGGTTTCAACTGGATGAGTTCGAGAAATATCTCATTCTGCAAGCGCTGGAACGCTCGGGGGGAAATAAGACCCACGCTGCCCAATTATTGGGGATCACCCGCCGTCGCCTTTATTCCCTGATGGAACGGTTTGGAATAAAGCACAATAATTAATCTCAAATTCCAAATTCCAAATTCCAAATCCCAAATTCCAAATTCCAAATCCCAAATTCCAATAAACAATTATTTCTGATTCGCGTCCCTTCGGGTGATTCGTGGGCAAATTTCTTCTTTTTCTAAATTCTTTCGGCTAAATTTATCTTCTTCATCAGAAGGAGATTCTTCACCCTCGCCTGCGGCGCGGGTTTCAGAATGACAGAACCCCCGCCCCCTGTCATTCTGAGCGCAGCGTCAGCGGAGCGAAGAATCTCTGGCGCATAGCATGGGATTCTTCCATTATACATTAAACGATACGCCTCAGGAGAGGCGTGCTACAAAAGCGCAAATTCCAGATCACAAAAAGCAAATCTCAAAATCCCAATTCCGAATGCCAATTTCCAATAACCAATTATTTTTAATTCGTGTCCATTCGCGTGATTGGTGGGCAAATTTCTTCTTTTTCTAAATTCTTTCGGCTAAATTTATCTTCTTCATCAGAAGGAGATTCTTCACCCTCGCCTGCGGCGCGGGTTTCAGAATGACAGAACCCCCGCCCCCTGTCATTCTG
>JALXCH010000653.1 GCA_026991005.1 Calditrichia bacterium
ATCAGCAAATTTATTGGAACGATATGGAAGCGGGACTCCTAAAAATGGCTACCGACATTGCTAAATCGCTCTTCCGCACGCTGGCTGCCCAGGGCATTGTGTTTACCAACGAATTTTTCATCACCCTGAAATCCACTTACCTGCGTACGGCACGGGACTTCATTGGCCGCTACGCCATGGATGCCTCTCTCAATGGTCTGGAATATGACCGGCACGAAGAAGCTAAAGCAGCCGAAAGTTTCGTGCAAAGTATTATTCGTGCGGGACAGGAATTACTGGAGAATCCCTTCGAAACCTCATTCATTCCCAACTGGAACCGGGTCATTGATGCTGAACCCCGCTTTTTCGAAATGCTTATCGATGCGGTGGAAGCGGACAATTCCTGATCTTTCCGTTCGCTGGGCACAGGGATAGGGGTGGTTAATCAAAACGAAACGTTTGATTTCGGAATGAGTTATCCGGCTTATATAGATACGATTCAGCAACCCGATTTTCCCCGCCGGTTACAGGCTGCACGTCAGCTTCTGTCCTCCTGTACGGTGTGCCCCCGACGTTGTCGGATAAACCGCTTGCAGGGAGAAGTGGGAGAATGTGGAGTACCGGAACATCCCATCATTTCCAGCTATTTCCCCCATTTTGGAGAAGAGGCACCGCTGGTGGGTTCCGGGGGCTCTGGCACTATTTTTATCGCCGGGTGCAATCTGGGTTGCGTGTTCTGCCAGAATTACGAAATCAGCCACTTGCTGGAAGGCCGTGCAACCACGCCCCGGCGTTTCGCCGAAATGATGCTGGAGCTGCAGGAAGCAGGCTGCCATAACATCAACATCGTGACCCCCAGCCACATTGTTCCCCAGCTTCTCGAAGCGGTCTATCTGGCTGCCCGCCAGGGATTGCGATTACCGCTGGTGTACAATACCAGTGGTTACGACAGTCTGGCCTCTTTGCGTTTTCTTAACGGGGTTGTGGATATCTATATGCCCGATTTTAAATTCTGGGACGACAGGGTTGCCGCCCGGTACACCCGGGTTTCCGATTATGCCACCGTGGCCCGCCAGGCCATTCGGGAAATGCACCGCCAGGTTGGAGATCTGGTACTGGATAGCCGGGGCATTGCCCGGCGAGGTCTGCTGGTGCGGCATCTGGTAATGCCGGGAACGCTGGAGCAGTCTCGACATATTTTTCATTTTCTGGCGCAGGAAATTTCCCGGGATACGTATGTTAATGTCATGGCGCAATACCGCCCCATTGGGCAGGCGCATCGCTATCCGGACATCAATCGCAGATTGCGGTACAACGAATATCAGAAAGCGCTGCAACTGGCCCTGGAAGCCGGATTGTGGCGTTTCGATCGGGAATAAAATGCTAACTGCTTAACATCTTTTTCGAATCGAGGCTACTGGGGAATACCTAAAAATGGAGCCCTGAAATGGCGACAGAAATAATTGAGAATTTTGAATTAAGAATTTTGAATTAATTTGAACCGTGCACATGGGTATTTGCTTTTTTTGACAAAATAAATGCGCAGCATCAGGGGGACTGAATCACCATAATTTGAAATTAATTTTTATACATTTTTTTGCATGGTATTTTCCGAAAGATCGTTGCGATCGCTGCGAACGTTGCGGTTTTTTAAATTTGGAATTTGGGATTTGGAATTTGGGATTTCTTTGCGTACTTTGCGCCTTCTTTGCGTACATTGTGTTTTTTTAATTATATGACATTTGTGATTTGTTTTTTGGAATTTGGAATTTGGAATTTGGGATTTGTTATTTGAGATTTGTTCTTTGAGATTTGGGATTTTTTATTCATTTTCCAGCACTGTAATAAACAATTATCGGGGACTTCTAATCCGTGTCAGAGTCAAAGTGTAGGCTCAATTAAAACTAATAGAAACGTTTAAAATCGCAGCGCACTATACAGCGGAAATGAAATGGCTCCCGGGAAAGCGCGGCGTTGGTGTACAGAGGAAAATCCAGATGTACCCGCTCCAGGTCGAAATAATTCAGCACAAATGGCAGCCGCGTTAAAGAGATGGTAACCCCCGCTTCGGAATACAAGCGCGGAGTGCGGTGCCACCGATCCGGATCGCTGGCCAGCGTGGCAAATCCGCTAAACAAAATATCGGAAAGGTAAGGCAAATACACGGGGAAAAGATTCAGGGGATTCCCCAGGGTGAAATTAAATTGCAGCGAAGTTAGATATTCCCGCCTCCGGGGCGGTTCATTTGCCAGCCAGCGCAAATTTCCACCGCCCGGAAGAAAAAGGTGCCCATGCTGCCACCAGTTCCGCGGAAACGTCCCCCGGGCACGGTAAAAGGGATTCTGCCAGAAATCGTACCCGCTTGCTCCTCCCAGACGGAACTGCTTCTGCACCGGTACTTCCCCGTACTGCCCCCCGATAAACGCCTGCACCGTGAGCATTTGCGACCAGATCAGCGGTATTCGAATCTTTCCATCCAGCCACCACTGCTGGTAGGCAAACTGGCTACCGAAGCTGCTGCTTTCCCCGTGCAGGCGCCATTCCCAACCGCGCGGCATGAACCCCCGATCCCAGTTCTCCTCACGATAGGTGATTTCCACCATACTTAAAGCACCCTTTTCTCCCGGTAACCACTGGTAATCCGGATTTCGGAGATAGCGATACTGAACTCCCGCCAGCCAGGTGGAACGGATAATCCGCCTCTGCCGGGAAAACTGCAACCACCCACCGCCTCCGCTTTGCCCGGCACAATGGTAAAGATGCACCACCCAGCGAGTTTCGGGACTCAAAGCATACCAGGGATGCTCCAGCCAGAAATCGACTTCCGGTGCCAGCGAATGGAGTCCCAACAGCAACCGCAAGCTGTGCCGATAATTCCGAAACGCCCAATTGCCCCGGGTACGAATTCCCACCTGTACCCCATCAATTCCGTTGTAAAATGCAAACGGAAACAGCGTAACCGTGTAGGCATCCACATCCGGTAACAGGTACTGACGG
>JALXCH010000654.1 GCA_026991005.1 Calditrichia bacterium
CATCGTGCCACTTCTCACCATCCCAACGAGCAATATTGTTTACCCTGGTGGTACCCGCTAATGTAAAATTACCACCAACATATACGTCACCATCGGCAGAAACCGCAATCGCATATACGATCCCGTTTATGCCCGGAAAAGAGAACCGATCATCCCAATATATATCATCCGGATGACTTAAATTTTCTGCCGGAAATTTCGGAAATATTCCCCTCTTAATGGAGTTCATAAATTGAACGTATTTATTCCCCGTAACCCTGGAAAGGGAGTGAGCCGTGTTACCCGGCATCATGAGAAATTCATCGTAAAAATTGCCTTTTCCGGATGGTTGACAATAGGAGGTACTAAAGTAGAACAAAGTGATCATCGGAAGTATAGAAATCGATTTAAGAAAAAGTTTCTGGCTCATAGGAAACTCGATAATTTTAGATTAATAGTGCATTGTGCTTAATCACCAGCTTTTACAAGGAAATAGAAAAACTTTTTTTGTTCCGCTCGCAATGACATTACACTCGTTTTATTGTCATTGCGAAGCGCGCAGCGCCGAAGCAATCTTGAACATTCCTTTTGCAATAAAACTGACCAGGATAACAAATTGTTGCCCAGTGGAGAGAGGAGATTACTTCGCTCCACTACGTTTCGCTCGGGTAGTGTAATGCATGGGATATGTAAGAAGTCCTCTGCAATATCATCGGGTAGTATTTTTACCTGAAATAATGATTTTCGAACCCCGGTCGTAAATTATTAAGTATTGAAATTATTCTAACGACCGGGGTCCTTTTTCCGGCTCCTAATACTGATTATCACTTGACCAATATCATTTTTTTTACTTCAACATATTCACCAGCTTTAATTCTATAAAAATATATTCCTGCAGGACAATCATTGGCTATATATTTTACTCGATAAGTTCCGGGTTTCTGAACCTGATTTACCAGCGTAGTTATTTCTTTTCCGTTAATATCATATACCTTTAAACTTACCATACTCTCTCTTGCAATTGAATATTGAATATTTGTTTCGGGATTAAAGGGATTAGGATAGTTTTGTCCTAACCTAAATTCATTTGGTTTCAATTTACTAATAGTAAAAATCATTCCTGTTTTATTGTTTGAAGGTGGAGGTGCTTGTTGATCATTACCAAGAGCATAACGGGCTAAATGCTGGGCAGATACTCCGCTCGCTTCTGTAAATTTACCTCCAACATACAAATCTGGATATCCATAAGCACCTGAAGGAACTGACATGTAACCCAGAGCAAGGACATCATTATTTACACCATTATCCAATGCTTCCCATTCTTCAGTATTAGAATTCCATTTGGCAACTCTGTTAGCAGCGGTATTTCCGGCTGTGGTAAAATTACCTCCTATATAGATATCATCATTATCTTTAGATACCGCGATGCTATATACTGTCGAATTAACACTACCTAAATTATAATAAATGGTCGACCCATTATAAGAATATGCAATACCATTGCTAAATTGACCACCAATATATACTGTACCATTTTTTTCTGCAAGTGCCTTAATAGGACCAGGGCCTGTAACAGTCCAATCCCAGTAATTACCCCTCCATATCATTAATCCATTTCCCCGTGAATCAGCACCTTCTCTCATATAAAAATCTCCACCAACCCAGATATAATTTGAATATTGAGTACATAATGCGTTTACGGTGCCATTAACTCCTGTTTGTAGATTATTTCCATAATAACCTGTAAGATCTGACCAGCTGCTACCATCCCATTTAGCAATATGATTAACATACAAATCATCTCCGGTAAATAAAAAATCTCCTCCTGCATAAACATTATTATTTCCATCAATTGTTATTGCTTTAACTCTACCGTTCAGACCATTACCTAAACGGTGCCAGTAGTTACCATCCCATTTTGCAATGTTCCAAACATTACTTTGTTGCCCTGCTTCATTAAACCATCCTCCCACATACATATCTCCGTTGGAAGCAAACGCAATGGTATAAACATCTCCACCTATTCCATTACCTATTTTTTGCCAGTTACCATTAACAAATTTTGCAAGTCCACGAATAGATTGACCACCAATAGTTGTAAATTTACCACCTACATAAAGAGTATTATTATGAACAGCAATCGCCAGAATATCTCCATCTGCGTCTCCAATATTGCTCCATTGTGAAAATGCAGTACCAAATAATAAAGCGTTAATCAGAAATAATAACATGGTGAATGATAAATAACTTTTCATGTTAATTACCTCCTCTTTTTGGTTAATTTGGTTCTGTTATTTAGCGGATTAACACCATTTTTCTCGTTTCCCGGATGCTCTTCCCCGATAATCGGTAAAAATAAATTCCGCCGGGTAAATTTTCTCCGTTAAAATCTATAAAATATGCACCGGCAGGATGATACCTGTTAATTAACGTTCTCACCAGACGACCGGTAATATCGAAAATTTCCAGTTTTACTTTTTGGGGATATGGCACATAATAATTAATTCGGGTACTGGAATTGAACGGATCAGGATAATTTTGAGCAAGATAAAACTTATTCTCCTTTATTAGGATATGTTGAAGGAAAGTAAGGGGTTTATTCCAGTGAGCAAAAGAGTGAGATGGTTTATTCCCTGCTAAAGAAAAACCACCGCCTATATATATATCATCATAATAGACACATACATCTGATACTGCACCATAACTTAATTGTAACCACCCTCCACCAATACCACTGCCGAAACCTGACCATTGGGAACCATCCCACTTCGCAACCATACTTGCATTAATACTTCCAGCTCTGTTGAAAACACCACCAGCAAATAAATTACCATTAAAATCAATATCTATTGAGAATACAACATCATTGACACCATTATCATTACCCGTCCCTAACGGATACCATCTCGTTCCATCCCATCGGGCAATATTGTTTGCCTGTACAGTATCTGCCCTATCAAAATATCCGGCTACATATACCTGATTATTA
>JALXCH010000655.1 GCA_026991005.1 Calditrichia bacterium
AAAAATGTTCCCGGCAAATGAAAATTTTATTAACAAAAGGGAAAACAGTTCTCTTCCAACGCCTCGCTTTAATTCAACCATAATCCGTCAACAACAAAAAATTTCTTTATCTATCCAGGTCCATGTTCCTCCGTGCTGGTCCGTGTTCTTTATATCAGTCTGTGCCAGTCCGTGTTCGTCCGTGTTCTTTATACCAGTCCGTGCCCGTCCGTGTTCTTTATGCCAGTCCGTGCCCGTCCGTGTTCTTTTCAAACCGTACCCGTCCGTGTTTGTCCATTCCCCTTCAACCCCCTTTCCTACCCTCCCCTTTCAACCCCGTTCTTACCACCCTCCACAGAGAAGGAATTCCTTTAGTCAGAAAGATCAACCATCCAAAAACAGAATTAGTGTACAAAATCCCCCTGTTTTTCAAAAACCACTTGACAGGAAGCGGTTTGTTTTGTAAAATTTAGGTGAACATTTGTTAACAGTTTTCCTTTCTCCGTTTAAATGGGAAACTGATCATCAAGTCAACATAAAGGAGCCACATAATGAAAGAGCTCACTGCACGTCAGCGAGAAGTGTTGCAGTTCATTGTGGATTACATCAATCGCCACCACTACCCCCCGTCCTATCAGGAAATAGCCGATGCGTTTCACATTTCCTCCAAACAGGGGGTACTGCGGCATCTGATTGCCCTGGAGCGGAAAGGCTACATTACGCGGAGCAACGCTCGGGCCCGCAGCATTCAGGTTGTTCATCCGGAGTTTCAGCCGCATCCCGAGGTGGTGGAATTGCCCGTTATCGGGCGGGTTGCTGCCGGTTATCCCATTCTGGCTGAAGAAAATATCGAAAGCTACGTAACCCTGCCCCGTTCCATCATCCGCAGCGAGGGGCGCTATTTTGTACTGCGCGTTCAGGGAGACAGTATGGTCAATGCCGGTATTCTGGATGGCGATCTGGTCATCGTCCAGTCCGCCCGTACCGCCCGGGTTCGGGATATTGTGGTGGCACTGGTGGGAGATGAGGTCACCGTCAAACGGCTGATGAAAAAGGATGGCCAGATGTACCTGAAAGCCGAAAATCCCGCTTACCCGGATGTGTTCCCCCGGGGGGACTGGAGCATTCAGGGCAAAGTGGTGGGACTCATTCGCGAAACGGTTCATTAATATCAGAATAATTACAAAGAGAGGCTGGTTATGAAGCTCAAAGCTCAGCCGGAGAAACCCGTAGCCGAAAATGCGGCACAACCGGAGGAGGAATTCTTTCGGCTCCCGCGGGCCGAATCGCTGTTTGCTGCCTCGCAGGAAATGCAGGTCGATAACATTGAGGGGCTGGTTACCAATGCCCGGATTCGCCAACCCCATCGGCACACATTACAGGTAACGGACGATTCCATGCAGGGGGCAGATATTCGTGCGGGCGATTTTGTGGTGTACGAAAACCGCAAAAGCTATTCCGATGGCGCCATTGTTGCCGTGCAACTGGGGGAACGTCAGCTCGTGCGACGCTATTTCTACCGCAGCGGCCGGATTCATCTGGAGTGCGATCCTCCCCGGAAGCAGATCATGATTCTGGAGAAAAACACCCCGAACTTCCGGATACTGGGGCAGGTGATGCAAATTATTCGGGAAGTTCGCTAATGCGGGAGTGGGAATTCCCTACCCTGCAGGCAGCGAACTCCCGGACAGCGTAAACCGGAATTCAGGGAGGTCATAAGCCATGTATTACGAAGAGCTATTCGAACCCATTGAAGTGGTCACTTATTTTCGCAACGGACGGATCATTCCCTTGAAGTTTCGCTGGAACGGCCGAGTATATAAAATAAAACAGGTAGTGGGACACTGGAAGGAGAATCAGGGATATGCCCAACAACACCATTTTTCGGTTCAGGTGGATAATTCCGATAATTTCGAACTACTCTTCGATACCGCCGATTTCTCCTGGCAACTGGCCCGGGTATGTCTGGAAGGATAGCTTTTGTTTTTCCGGTGTTCCCCAAAACGTTTTGCCCGAGGAGAATCACTAATCAAGGAGGACATGCCATGGAAAGTATTGTTCAACAACCCCTGCGACGTGCCCGCCAGCATACCCGGCGTTCTGGCCATGTGGATCTCAATCCCGACCTGGTACTGAAACTTTACGAACTGCTGGAAGGAGAACGGGACTCGGTGCGTCTGTTCAGCAAAGCCCTCAACTGCGATCTGTTATTTGTGAATCCCGAACGGGTCAATCCGGATCTTTTGACCCACGATTGTCCCGTGTACACCACCCGGGAACTGGCTTACGTGCTCTCCCTTACCCCGGAAGAATTCCGGCGTTTCCATTATCTGAAAATGAAGCTGGTGGGGTAATAAACGAACTATCTCTGCTTCCACCGGGAATTAGATACGAAACTTCTTCTGTAACACCGCATTTGCTCAATTTAGAATGAAACCTGATTCAGGCCATTTCAGGGAATAATCATTCGTCAATAAGCACCATTTTCTTTTCTGAAATATTTAAATGCCTTTCGAATTGTTTTGGTGTAACAGCCGGTTAATGAATCTATTCTAAACCGGAAACTTCGCAGTATTGTTCTTCTGAACGATTTTTAAGGAGGAGGCTCTTCATGAACAAAACGATTCAGCTCTACCAGGAAGGATGGGAAGAATATCCCAAGCACCGCATCATCCTTGCAAATATTGTGATGGTTTTGTGGTTAATTGTAGGAAGTCTGGCAAGTGCCGCTCTGTGGAAACCCGCAGGTGGGATTTTTCTGGCTTATGCGGTGGTGATGGTTTATTTCGTTATGCGTAAATTGGTCTGTACCAACTGTTATTACTACGACAGGTGGTGTAACATTGGCTGGGGAAAACTGGCGGCCAGGCTTTATAAGCAGGGGGATATTTCCCAATTTGCCGGTTGCACCGGAATTAAAATTGCTCCTTTTTTCTACGCTTCCCTTTCTCTCGTTCCATTAATACTGGGCGTCATCGCCCTGTTTTTCCATTTTTCCTGGTTATTGGTTCTATTACTCGCTTTGCTTCTGGCAATTGGTTTTTACAGCGGCGCGGTGAGTCGAAAAAAAGCCTGTACCCACTGCAAGATGCGGCTGATTTGCCCCGGCAGCGCGGTTAAATAAATTCCGCAAAAAATGGGAATTTAATTAAGAATTTCGATTTGATTTTTTGAGGGGATTCATGCGCAGCATCCTGTCCGCAAGTCCTTAGTGCTCCTTTGGAGACTCTGCGAGCGGGTGGACAGGATGAACCGGATAAATAAGCATTTTTAACCACAGAAAACATAGAATACACTAAATCTACCGAAGAAATTGAAAAAACCGTCCCGGGAGAGGCGATGTTCACTTAACCCACAATTTTATTTAAAAACAGACTTGCCTCAATACAAATCCTTCTCAATCACATCCCTCCAAAATTAAATACTCAATCCTTTTTTTTGAATAAACCTCCACCGGGCACTCTTAACTCTCTCCCAAATCGGACAAAAATTTAACTTGAAAATTTTACCATCCCGTATTTACTTTAATCGCTTATTTAATTTCTGCGGTCTTTTACAGCAAATCATTACAGGAGGCTCACGATGAAAAACAAAAAATGGTTGTTAGGAGGCATTGCTCTGGCATTGCTCAATGTCATTGTTTTCAATGCCGGGTATTCCAACCGTCCCATTGGGGCATCCACCGCATTTCCCTATCTGGCAGATTTAATCACCGGACTTAAAGAGTCCGTTTATTTCCAGAAAATCCATACGCCCGGGAACTGGGAAGTTTACTTCCTGATTGGTGCGCTCATCGGTGCTTTTCTCTCCGCCCTACTCTCCGGAACCTTCAGGATTAATGCCGTCCCCGAATTATGGCAGGAATTGAAAGGTTCCGCTACCGGAAAACGGTTTCTCTGGGCCTTTGTGGGAGGATTTATCCTTATTTTTGGAGCCCGGCTGGCGGGAGGCTGTACCAGCGGACACATCCTCTCTGGTGGAATGCAACTTTCCGTTAGTAGCCTTATTTTCGGTGGGATCGTCGCCCTTTCTACCATAATAACCGGAAAAATATTTTACAGGAGGTCGAAATGATTAAGGTCATTCTTGCAGGAATTATTTTCGGTTTTATTTTACAACAAACGCGCGTCAACACCTTTAATAAAATTGCCGGTTTTGCCATATTAAAAGATATGTTGGTGCCGAAACTTCTTCTAACCGCCATCGGGGTAGGAAGCTTTTTACTGTTCCTGGAAATTCAATTGGGAATGGCTTCGCTGCATATTAAGCCGTTTATCCTGATTGGGATCGTTGTGGGAGGCATCCTGTTCGGCATCGGTATGGCCATACTGGGATATTGCCCCGGGACGTTGATTGTTTCCATTGGCGAGGGTGCTCTGGATGCCTTTGTGGGACTGATTGGCGGATTGCTGGGTGGCTGGCTCTTCACGCTCATCTTTCCGGGAATTCAGAATCTTCTGGGACCAAACTTGGGCAAGATAAATCTCTATTTTGATGGGATACTGGTCTCGGGAATTATTGTGCTAATTTACGCCATCATTCTACTGGTTGCAGCATTTTACCTGAATCGAGTGGACGAAAGAATTTCCGAGGAATAAGCAACAACATTATCAGCGCAGAGAGTGGGATTTCCTTTATTGAAAATAAAAAGAATTTCTTAAAGGAACATCTTTTTTAATCCCGATTTGTATGTTTCTTCCGCCAGATTTTTCTTTGTGAAGCACAGGAAATCTCACCTTCTGCCTACTTTCTACCTTTCTACTTTTTTCTGCTCTTAGCTCTGTCCAGCAATTCCCGGACGATTTTTATTAATTGAGTAGATGTAAAAGGTTTTCGAATAAATTTCGTTAAACCCAATTCTTTAGTATCATCGGGATTAATTTTATCGCTGTATCCCGTGCACAAAATTACCGGTATATTCCGATTCAGTTTACGCACTTCGGCGATAAATTTGTCTCCGGTTATGCCTGGCATGGTGACATCAGTAATAATCAAATCCAGTTCGGTGATGTGTTCTTTGACATATTCCAGGGCTTTATGGGGTTGGTTAAATGTAACTACCCGATAACCATATTCTTTCAGGATACTTGCCCCCAAATCGGTGATGATTAATTCATCATCCAGAAATAGAATATTTTCTTTGCCACTTAGCGGTTCCTGGAGGGGTTCTATTGCCCTTTCTTCATGGGATTTCATATTCACAGCAGGAAGATAAATATTAAATTCCGTACCTTTATTCACCTCGCTATGCAAAAGAATGGTTCCACCGTAAGAAACTACCAATCCGTGAACCGTTGCCAATCCCAGACCGGTTCCACCGGAATCTCCTCTAGTCGTAAAATACGGTTCAAAAATCTTATCCTGAATATGTGGTGGAATACCGCTTCCGGTATCCCGTACTGTTAATTTTAGATACGGACCGGGAACAAGCTCCGGATGGTTGCGGGAAAATTCGGAATCCACTTCCACTTTGTGTAATCCCACTGTTAACGTACCACCCTCCGGCATGGCCTGATAAGCATTAGTGCAAAGATTCACGATGATTTGATGAATCTCGGTGGGGTCCGCCAGAATAGGCAATTCCACGTTCTCGATCTCCTGTTTAATTTCGATGGTAGAAGGAATGGAGGCCCGTAACAATTTTAGAGCCTCTTTTACAATGGGAGCAATAGTAATAGGTTTTCGTTCCTGTGTGGTTTTTCGACTAAAGGAAAGGATTTGCTCAACCAGACTTCGGGCGCGTTCGGCAGCAACGCGAATACTTTGTAAATGGGTATAAAGTTTACTTCCTGAAGGAACGGTTAACATAGCCAGATCAGTATACCCCAGGATTGGAGTTAGGATGTTGTTAAAATCGTGAGCGATACCGCCCGCCAACGTCCCGATGGCCTCCAGGCGCTGACTCTGCTGACTGCGACGCTCGATTTCCCGTTCCCGGGTCATATCCCGATGTAAAGCCACAAACCGCGATAATCTCCCGCTATGGTCATAAATTGGCGTGATCGTTAAATAAATTTCTACAATACTCCCATCTCGCTTGCGCAGAAAAACATATCCCCGCCAAATATTCCCTCTATAAATTGTTTCCCGAATATTTTGTAGTTTCTTTTCATCGCACAGTTGTTTATCGAAAAGAATCTCTCTGGAATTCCCTCCAATAAGTTCCTTTTTACTGTATCCATACAATTTCTCGAATTCAGGATTAACATAAGTAATCCGACCATTTTGATCCCAGATACACGTTGCCTCGGCAGAATATTCTATCGCTTTGGCAAGCATTCGGCGTTCCTGTTCCGCCTGCACCCGATCGGTAATATCCCATAACGAAACGACCATCTGCCGAGAAGGAGGAATATTTCCGATACTCATCAAACAATACTTTACATTCCCGGACACATGCAGGATGCGAATTTCCCGTTTTTCTGCTTTTTGTTTTGGCTGGAAAAATCGTTTTTCCAGATACTTTTCTATCGTTTTCATGCTTTCCGGTAGTACATACCGGCTCCAATGAGTACCTACCAGATTTTCTGCTGCTACCCCAAACAACTCCTCGCACTGCTCGTTTGCGAAGGCAATGGTGCCATCACGATTCAGAATCAAACTGGCAGTTCCCGTATGCTCAAACACACTTCGGAACCGTTCTTCACTTTTCCGAATAGCCTCTTCTGCCTTTTTCCGTTCCGAAATATCCCGCACAATGGAGAGGACTGCTTTTTTCCCTCGATAATTAAACAAAGTTGAGCTCACCTCCACAGGAAACATTTTCCCCGATTTGGTGACATGCAGCCATTCGAAAACAATATGCCCTTTCCGGATGAGCTCTTTCCGTACATTCTTCATATTTTTCGATTGCTCAGGCTGAACAGCGCTAATATCCGAGGGGGTGAGGTTGAGAAATTCTTCTCTGGTGTAACCGTACCGTTCACAAGCCACGTTATTAACTTCTAGAAATTTATTATATCCTTCTTCATCAAAGGAATGAACAAAAATGGCATCGGGACTAAGATCAAACAACTTGCGGAACCTTTCCTCATTTTCCCGAAGGGCTTCTTCGGCCTGTATTCGCTCGGTGATATCCCGTCCAATAACCACTAGCCCTTTTCGGGAACCATCTTCATTAAACAGAGGAACTTTAATCACATCATAGATTTTCACCGAACCATCCGGGCGAGGAATGACTTTGTTCCCCCTCGAAATTTTTCCCTTTTTCCAGGCTAATTCATCCGTAGCCTCACAGGTCATCAAAGCATCGCGATAAAAGGGAGTATATTCTGCTAACTCACTATCTTTTTTTCCACGGTAATTCACATGTTCCAGTTGAAACAATTTCAAATCTGCCTGATTTGCTTCCAGCCAACATCCCTGCCCGTCTTTAAAACAGATAATATCGGGAGTAGAATTAATCAGTGCTCGCAAACGCTCTTCGCTTTCTTTTAATGCTTCTTCTGCCTCTTTACGTTGGGTAATATCCACCACTGCACCATGTATTAAAAGCAATCCCTCTTCCGAAGATTGCACAATATGTTCATTGAGCAACACCCAAATGGGATGTCCTTCTCTGTGTTTCATTTTCACTTCTACATTTTTTAAGATGCCTTTCTCTTTCAATCTACGCGAGAGCTGTTCTCGTTCTTCAGTATTCCAGTACAAATTTGCAATATTGCCAATTGTAAACACCTCTGACGCAGAAGAGAATCCAAATATCCGCGCCATAGCCGGATTTACGGTAAGTATTTTGCCCTCGGGGGTCGTTTGATATATCCCCTCATAAGCATTATTAAATAAAGAACGGTATTTTCTTTCCGATTCCTGTAAATCTTTGCGAGCACACTCCCGCGATATTGCCGAAGAAAGATTGTCCGCTAAAATTTGGGTAAAATTAATTTCCTCCTGAGTAAATTCATGTGGTTGGTTATAATAAACCATAAATTTACCTAAAAGCCGGTCTGTTCCTTTAAGAGGAATAAACGCCAGCGCCTGAATTCCCTCGGATCGAATAATTTGCTTAATCTCCGGTTCGAACTGGGAATGTTTAATATCAGGAACCAAAATGGGTTCGACATCCATTTGTTCTTTAGTCCAGGGAGAATGCCCATCCACCTTTTTCCGATATTCATCCGAAAGGTTAATCCAGCTTTTAAAATGAACCCGATTATCCTCTCCGAAAAGTAAAATAGAAGCACGATCCGCTTTTAAAATTTTTATAATACCATTCAAAGCGTTATGATAAATGCTTTCCAGTGAATCAGCACGATTCAGCACCTCAATCACTCGATGTAAATCCCGAATCCGTTCGTAATGGGTCTGTAACTTCGCTTCCCGTTCTTTTTGCACGGTAATATCCACAGCATAGCCCAGAAAATGAGTAATTTCCCCACTAGAATTCCGCAATAATATGATATAACCCATCATCCAAACAATTTTCCCGAACTTCGTCCGCATCCGATAAGGGGCAGTACGGAAACGCTCCAGGTTACTGTGAATTGCCTGGTGCACGCTATTTAAAAACTCCTCAATATCATCTTTTAAAATAATTTCTCTAAAATTAATTTTTCCGGATAAAAAGTCCTCCCGGTTATACCCCAGGATCTCCTGCACATTTTTAGAAACGTACTCAACAGTCCATTTCGCATCGTTTTTCCATTTAAAAATTACCGTAGGACCGCTGTTAAATATTTCCTGCCTTTCTTTAAGCTCCTGATTGGCTTTAATCAAATCGTCAATTAACCTATGATACAGGGTGATATCGCGATTCCGAACTATTCTTCCACGAAAAATTCCATCTTCGTCATACTGAGCAACACAAATATGTTCCACCCACCGGATTTCTTTCACCTTGGTAATAATGCGAAACTCCAGCCGATGCGTTTCGGCATCTTTAAATTCCTGTTGACAATGTTCTATGAATTTATTTCGATCATCAGGATGTACGATTTCTTCTATAAGATGGGAATCATCCTGAAAATCTTTCGGGGAATATCCGCTCACCGATTGAGCATAAGGAGAAACATAAATCACTTCTCCCTCTGGATTAACCCAGTAAACCCAATCCAGCATCAATTCGGTAACGGTTTTGCAGAAAAAAGAATTTGGTGAGGTTAACTCGGTTTGATTATCATACAGGTTAGAAGCGCCTGACATGACAACTCCTAAAATAAATATTCCGGGTTGACAATAAACTGCATTTTATTATCGAAATGGATTGAAAATTCTTTAATAATTTTACTTATTTGAATCTTTTTATGCGCAGGAGACGTATTGGAATATTTAGAAAAAGATAGGATTATTTTCCCTGAAATATTAAAAAATTCTAAAGAATATGTAGAACAACCCTGTCTCATCAATCCTAAAAAATGTCCCTTTTCCTGCTCACACACAAACAAATAAGAAATAATATCATCCTAAATAAAGAATTTACATACTTTGAATCTAATTCAATGGACTTGATTTGAAAATTCTTACCATAGAGATAGCCCTACCAGATAATTTTGAATCATGGATAATTTAGAATCATGGACGATTTTGAATCATGGATGATTTTGAATCATGGATGATTCAATCCCGCAAGATAACAGGGATGTTAGCGTTTTAGGCGGGACAATCCCGCAAGCTAACAGGGATGTTAGCGTTTTAGGCGGGACAATCCTAAGCTAACAGAAGTATTTGCACTTTAGGCAGGATAATCCCCTAACTCCCCATGATGTCCGGATTCCCAGCGGAAGAAATATTTCCTTGACCAAAAAAGAAATTTATTTCTTTGACGGATTGGAAATGGGCTTTAACACAAGGGATGTTTGCCCATTCAAAACGACCAGTATATGATCAATTTCCTTTTTGTCCCATTTGCCGGTATTCTGTCCTTTCCAGAATTTCT